>NZ_JBEOWI010000033.1:0-103348 GCF_040296005.1 Kitasatospora sp. NPDC002551
GCCCCGCGCGCCGCCGCCCGCCGGCCCCCCGCCTCCCCCCCCGCCGCCGCGGCCGCGGCGGGGGGGGCGGGCGGCGCCCCCCCCCCCCCCCCCCCCCCGCGGCCGGCGACGGCCACGCGGCACGGGGCCGCCCATCCGACGGCAGGCGGCGCCCCTGCGGATCGACGGGTCCGACGACCCGGCCCACCGCGGTCGCCCCCTCGCCTGCGCCGTCAGCCGTTCCGTCCGTCGCGCGGCAGCGCCCCTACCGCTCCCGGGGCGGGCGCGTAGCCGCCGTCGGCCCGAATCCGCGCGACAAGCTTCGCGAGTTCGGCCAGGGTGTCCTCACCGAGCAGCGAAGGGTCCGCCTCCAGCAGCAACGCGACCTGTTCCCCGATGCGCCGGGGCGTGAGATCGTCCGTCGCCCCCAGCTCCACCGGACCGCCCTCCCCCTCGTCCACGATCCGGGCGTTGCGCAGGAGCCGGAGCTGCCCGTCGCTGTAGATCCTGGCCATCACGGCCGCGGCGAACCGCTTCCGCGCCTCCGCGCCGCTCATCGTCGTCCGCTGATCGTCCGAAGCGGAGACGGCCACCTCCTGCGGGTCCTCCCCGGCCTCACCCCGGCTTCCACCGAGGCGACTTCGGGCGCTGCTCCACTTCGCCTTCACGGACGGGAGTGCCCGGTCGTTCCACGTCGCCCTCACCGCCGGAAGCGCTTGTTCGTGCCACCACCTCCTGACGTGCGGCGCGGCCACCTCCGCCAGCCTGAGGCCGATGTGGACAAGCACCTCGGCGACGAACTCCGCCTCCTCCCGGCGCTCCCGCGCTCGGGCCTCCGACTCGTACGGGTCGGGGTCGGGCCAGTCCTGCGGGTCGGCCGCCACCGGATCCGGCCGGCTCTCCTTCGTGAAGAAGATCTCGGCCTGACCCACCTCATGGGTGCCGGGGTCCCGTGTCACCGCGCGATAGCCGTCCGGGCTCTTGCTCGACCGCGCGAAACGCGCGCCCTTCCGGACTCTGACCGTGGCCTCGTACTCGTCGTACTCGCTGCTGTCCATGCCCCACCCTCGATGTACGGGATGCCCCGCGTCCGCCGCCCGCGCCCCGGGAGCGACGCCCGACACTGTACGGCCGCCGAACGCCCGGCGGATCTCCGCCGCCCTTCGCCGGCCACGGCATCCCGGTCTCGGCCGCGCTCCCCCGACTGGATAGGCAAGTGGCGACTTGCCTATGCTGGGGGTGTGCCGGACGATGTTTTCAAGGCGCTGTCCGACCCGACCCGCAGAACGATCCTCGACGAACTGACGGAGCGCAGCGGCCAGACCCTTTTCGAGATCTGTGCCCGGCTTTCCACGAAGCACGGGCTGGGCCTGTCACGTCAGGCGGTCAGCCAGCACCTCGCCGTGCTGGAGGGCGCCGGGCTGATAGCGACGCGGCGCGAGGGCCGCTACAAGTTCCACGACCTCACCACCCGACCGCTTGAGCAGATCGTCTCGCGCTGGCTCAGGCCACAGGAAGCAGGAACCGGAGACCGGAGCATGAAGATCTACGTCGCCCACGTGTTCGTCGACGACCAGACCAAGGCCGAGCGCTTCTACACCGAGGTGCTGGGCTTCGTGAAGAAGAACGACATCCCGCTCGGCGGCGGTGCCCGGTGGCTGACCGTGGTCTCGCCCGAGAACCCCGAGGGCGCCGAGCTGCTGCTGGAGCCCTCCGGCCACCCCGCGGTCCCCCCGTACAAGGAGGCGCTGGTCAAGGACGGCATCCCGGCCACCTCCTTCGAGGTCGAGGACGTCCACGAGGAGGCCGCCCGGCTCCGCGAGCGGGGTGTCGTCTTCACGCAGGAGCCGGCCGCCATGGGCCCGGTCACCACGGCCGTGTTCGACGACACCTGCGGCAACCTCATCCAGATCGTCCACCACAACCGCCCGTAGCGCTTCGTCCGGCCGGCCCCTCGCCCCGGCGTTGTCAGTGCGGTCTGCTTCGATGACCGGGACAGCTGACCGGGACGGACAGCGGCAACCTTCTGAGGAGCACCTTGTGGGCACGTGGGGCAGCGGGAACTTCGAGAGCGACACGGCCCTGGACCACCTGTCGGTGGTCGTCGACCGGCTCGTCGACGAGGTCTCCCAGGCGATGGCGGGCGATCCCGTCGAGCTCGAACCCGACGAGTACTGGGGCGTCGCCGTGCCGTGCAACCTGGAACTGCTGTACACCCTCGCCCTGGCCGGCCACGGCGCCCACGACCTGCCGGAGGCCCGCGTGATCACGCAGTGGAAGGCGACGTTCATGGCCGTCTGGGAGCGGAGCATCGACGGCCTGGAGCCCTCGCCGCGCTACAAGGAGGAACGCCGGTCGGTGCTGAACCGCACGTTCGACCAGCTGGCCGAGGTCACCGCCCGGGAGGCGTCGGACGAGGCGAACGGGCCCGGCTCCCCGGAATAGGGGGCGGCGGCTCCGTCGTTCCCAACAGTCGATCAGAAGCACCGCGGACCGCTCTCTGTCGGCCCCGTGCCGCAGACTGAGGCCGAACACCCGGCAGACCGAAGGATGAGCCCCATGACCGACCGGCCCTTGACCCTGATGGCCGTGCACGCCCACCCCGACGACGAGGCCACCGGTACGGGGGGTGTGCTCGCCCGCTACGCGGCCGAGGGCATCCGGACGGTGCTCGTCACCTGTACCGACGGCGCCTGCGGAGACGGCCCGCAAGGAGTCAAACCCGGCGAGGCCGGACACGACCCGGCGGCGGTCGCCGCGATGCGCCGCCGGGAGCTGGAGGCCAGCTGCGAGCATCTCAAGGTCGGGCACCTCGAAATGCTCGGCTACGGGGACTCCGGGATGATGGGCTGGGCCGCCAACGACGCGCCCGGCTCGTTCTGGACGACGCCGGTGGACGAGGCGGCCGCCCGCCTCGCCGACCTGATGCGGCAGTACCGGCCCGACGTCGTCGTGACCTACGACGAGAACGGCTTCTACGGCCACCCCGACCACATCCAGGCCAACCGCATCACCACGAGGGCGCTGGAGCTGGCCGGCATCTCGCCGAAGGTGTACTGGACGACGGCCCCGCGCTCGATGATGGCGCGGTTCGCGGAGGTCATGCGCGAGTTCGGCGCGGAGTGGGACGAGCCGGGCTCCGAGGAGTCGGGGATACCCGAGATCGGCCTCCCCGACGAGGAGATCACCACCTGGGTGGACACCACCGGGTTCGGCGGCCAGAAGTTCGACGCGCTGGCCGCGCACGCCAGCCAGGGCGAGAACATCTTCTTCCTGAAGATGGGCAAGGAGAAGTTCACCCAGCTGATGGGCGTGGAGACCTTCGTGCGGGTCCAGGACACCACCGACGCGGCGCTCCCCGAGAACGACCTCTTCGCCGGCCTGCGCTGAGCAGCCCCCGGCCGACCGGCCGGGCCCGGCGGCGCCCCGCGTCGCCGCCGGGCCCGGCCCCGCCTCGGCGCCACCGCCCGTGAACGGGATGCGCGATGTCAGAGGCGGGGTTGCGGCGGGGCGAGGGGCGGGCCGGTGAAGACGCGGTCCTTCGGGTTGTCGAGGATCTGCCCGACGCGGCCGGAGACGTCACGCACCGCCCGGACGGCCTTCAGGAGGTCGGCCAGGGAGGTGAGGAAGGCGGCGCTGTCGGAGCGGTCGACGGCCTCGGCGCAGCGCGGGCCGGCGGCCAGGGCGGTCACCCCGAACCGGTGCCAGAGCGCCTGCGCGGCCGGGTCCGGGACCTGGAAGTAGTAGGGCTCCCAGCCGGCGGCGTTCCCCAGACTTGTGCAGAGTGGGCGCACCTTGGCCATCAGGGCGGGGGTGACCTCGATCCGCTCGTCGCGCCGGGCCTCGGTCAGGGCCTTCACCAGCGCGGTGCCGTCCGCCAGCGCGTGTTCGATCAGGTACCGGCCACCGACCCGGTACCAGGCGTGGACCTGGCGCCAGCGCATGCCCGGCGACACCGGGAGCGTCGGCAGGCCCATGGACTGCTGGAACTGGGCCTGGGTGGTGGGCGTCACCGCCTGTGCGTGGGAGCGGAGTTGGTCGTGGGCGTCGGCGACGAGAAGGACGGCCGCGGTGGCCAGCGCCACGGCACACGTTCCGTGGCCGAACGCCGACAGGAGGCGGGGCCGCCGCGTGGACGGGAGCCCGGTGACCGGGCCGGATCCGACGTGGTGCGGTCTCCGCCGGCCGGCCGTCCTGCGGGCGAGCGCGGCGAGGGCGGTGATCAGCAGGGCGGTGACCGGTGCCAGCAGCAGCGCCGCGTGGATGACCAGATGGAACGTCAGGCCACCCTGCAGCTGCCGCCAGGCGGGCCGCCAGGCGCAGCTGTCGTTCAGCACCGAGAGCGGCCCGAGGCAGCCGTCGGCGGAGATCAGCAGCACCGTGCCGCCGATGCCGAGCAGCGTGGCGGTCCCGGCGGCGACCAGGGCCGCGGGCAGCCGGAGGGCGGGTGCGCGGGCCGCGACCGCGGCTGCGACGGCCGCGCCGAGGACGATCGCCGCCAGGCACCAGATCGCGTAGCTGAAGGCGTACAGGCCTCCGCGCCGGTCCGCGCCCACGTCCAGGTGGTGCAACCAGGCCTGGACGGCGCCGACGCACAGGACGGCGAGCGCCCCGCCGCCGAGCGCGGCGCCGAGGGCCCGGCGCAGGGACGGTGGGACCCGGCCGGCGGGCGGCCCGGCCGCCCACACGGGGAGCAGGACGGCCCACGACGCGACGGCGGCGAGCGGTACCAGTGGCACCCGGACGGCCTCGCGGAGCACGGGGAGGACCTGTGCCATCAGGGCGCTGGTGTCCGGGCGGACGGTCCCGGCGCCGGGGAACCAGTGGACGACGGCCTGCCGGGCGGCCACGCCGTCGTACCGGACGCCGTGGACGAAGAGCGCACCGTAGTAGTCCCACCAGGTGAACCAGGCCGACAGGACGAGCCAGCCCGCCACCAGGACGAGCGCGAGCGGGAGGCGCAGCGACCGGCCCGGTCGGACGGTGGCCGCCAGCCGGGCGCACTGGGTGGTCCAGCAGGTGAAGCCGACGGCGGCGGCCATCACCAGGCCCAGCGCCCCCCACCTGGCCGGGAGCCACAGGCCGCCGGTGGTGTGCCCGTTCAGCACCGACCCGGCGACCAGGCCCGCGCCCAGCCAGAGCCCGCTGCGCACGCCGGTGGGCGGGCGCAGGCCGAGGACCGTGGCCCGGACCACCGCCCGCCACAGCAGCAGCGCGGTCGACGCCGCCACCACCGCCGCCGGGGCGGCCCCGACCGTCTGGTAGAGCCAGCCGTTCATCATCGCCATGTGCGGCACGAAGTGCCACATCAGGTGATAGTTCGTCAGCGCGGCGATCACGCCGATCAGGAACATCAGCAGCGCCCTGACCTCGAACAGCGGCGCCGGATCGGCGAGCGCGTCGCGGCGGACCTCCCAGCGCGGGTGGGTCCGCACCAGCTCCAGCGCGCCGTCCACCCGCCGCCGTACCCCGCGCAGGTCGTCCCGCGCGGGCATGGTGGCCCACACGTGCTCCAGTGGCGCGCGCCAACGCCGGGCCGTCAGGTCGGCGTGCAGCTCACGGCTGCGCAGCACCTCCGCGCGGACGACGGAGATCACGAGGACGGTCACCATCGGCAGGACCACCTGCCGGGAGTAGTCCGCGGTGAACAGCGAGCCGCCCCGCGCCACCAGGCGGGCACCCTTCCAGAACGTGATCAGCACGTACGGGCACAGGACGAGGGTAAGGAAGGACCGCCACAGCGCGACGGTGGCGCCGGTGACCGTCAGGTCGCGGTTGGCGACGTGGGCGAGCTCGTGCAGCACGATGGCGTCGAACGCGTCCGGGTCGGTGTCGCGGCAGGCGACCAGGCCCGCGTTCAGCCGCAGCCGGGGACGGCGGTTGCCGCCGAACACCGTACCGCTGCGGGTGAACACGACGGGCGCCACGAACAGGGCCGGCACCTGGTCGACCCGGCCGGCGGCCAGGTCCCGGACCCTGGCTTCCACGGCGCCGGTGCGGTCGACCAGGGCCAGTTCGACGCAGCGTCCGCCGCGCTGCTTCCAGCGCGGCAGCACGGCCGCGACGGCCGTCGCGAGCAGCAGGACGGCGGCCGGTCCGAGCAGGATCTGCCACCACGGCAGCGGCGGATCGTCGCGGGCGATGCACGGCAGGTAGGCGAGGCTCTGCCCGGTCGTACGGAGCGTGGAGCCCAGTGTGCCGAGCCGGTCGAGGTCGGCTCCCGCCGCCAGCAGGCAGCCGGTCGAACTGCCCGCGCGGAAGAAGGTCAGGACCGGCAGCAGCATCGAGCCGCTGGCTGCCACGAGCAGGACCAGCAGGAGGGCGAAGCGGGCGTTCGTGCCCGCGCCCAGCACCCGTTCGTCGAGGCCGTCCGAACTCCGCCCGGCCGTGGTCGTCACCGCTCCCCCGGACCGTCGCCCGGGACGGCCTCCGCCCCCTCGCGGGGTTCGCCCGGTTCCTCGTCCGGGTCGGCCAGGACGAGGCCGGCCACCACGCCGTCGGCGATCCGTCGCGCGAGGTCCGGGGAGAGTCCGGCCTCCCCTCCCGCGTCGAGCACCATCCCGTGGACCAGCCGCTGCTGCTCACGGGACAGCGGTGGGATGACCTCGGGGGCCGACCGACGGCGCAGCATCCGGCGCCAGAGCGTCGACGAGCCGCGCGACGCGCCCTCCACCAGGTTCTGGGCGATCCTCTCGCGGGCCCGCTCCAGGGTCAGCCACAGCACCGGGGCCACCAGCGGCACGATGTCGGCGAGACCGAACCCGAGCGGATCCCGGTCGCCGCGGCGCCGCCGCAGCCGGGCGAGCACCTCGGCGTCGCTCTGCCGCAGCAGGCCGTCGACCACCACGACCTCCTCGGGCGCGCAGGCGGCGACCACATCCCGCACCAGGTCACGGACCCGGACACCGGCTATCTGCTCGGACGGCGAAGTCACTTGTCCTCCTGTCAACGGGGCGGTCGCCATCGCGTGCTCCTGAACACCGATGGACCAACGACCTCCTGACGCTACGGAGGGCGGCCACGTCCCGCAATCACTCGATCGGGTGTCAACGGGCATCGCACCGCAGCCTCGCCGGACCGCCGCTCAGGAACACCGGGTCGGGCCCGCGGTCCGTCCGTGGCCGGTAGGCGCGGATCCGTCCCGGCGCACGGGGGGACCTGTGACGTGCTCCGGCCCGCAGATCGGCGTCTCCCACGACGGCGACCCGCAGGCCGAGCCGCTCACCGGGGTCGGCGTCCGGCAGGGCGAGCGCGGGCGGGCCGGCGCGCCGAGGGCCCGGTCCGCGCGGGCGGGCACGCGGAGCCGGTGCGGTCCGGCGAACGCCCCCGCCCTGCGGTTCGAGGTCCGGTCCCTGGTCACCGGGCCCGGCCCGGGCCCGCCCTCCAGTGCGCCTCGACGGCCGCGGCGAGCTCGGCCGGCCGCTGGAGCGGCGGCCAGTGGTTGCAGTCGAGCGCCACGACGCCGTCAGCGCGCAGGGCGGCGGCGAGCCGCTCGCCGGACGCGATCGGGCAGGCGGGATCGCGCGCGCCCCAGAACACCAGACAGGGCGCGGTGACCCGGACGAGGCCCGGCTCCCATTCGGCTCCCACGGTCACGGCGGAGCGGTAGAGCCTCAGGATGCTGTCCTTCATGGCCTCGTCCACCCGGCCGACCATCTCCCCGGCCAGGTCGGCCGGCACCTCGAAGCCGGCCGCGAGGTCGGCGGCGAAGGCGTCCGGCCGCAGCTCGCGCATGAAGCGGTCGCCGTCGGCGGGGTGCTGCCAGACCTCGGCGAGCGGATGCCACGCGTACGCCGCGTCGACCGGGCCGTTGCCGCCGGCCCAGGTGCGGACGAGGTCGGGCCGCAGGGAGGCGACGCGCGCGGTGAGGATGCAGCCCCAGTCGTGGCCGACCAGGTCGACCGGTTCACCGACGCGCTCCAGCCGGGCGATCAGCCAGTCGACGTACTCCTCCTTGGTGGAGCGGAAACCGTCCGGGCGCGGGGCGCCGAAGCCGGGCAGGTCCCAGGCCTCCACGTCGGTCCGGGTCAGGTGGCGGCGCACGCCGTCCCACACCCGGTGGGTGTCGGGAACGCCGTGAACGAGGATGGCGGGCATGCGGCTGGGTCCTCCGTCGTGCGGATCGGGTGCCCGACGGCCGGTGCGGGGCCGTCCGGCGGGGGTCGGCGGCCGGGGAACGGTGCGCTCACCCGGCGGGGCGCGGGGCCCGCAGGTGGGCGCGCCGGGCGAGCTCGTCCTCGGGGACGAGTTCGAGCATGGGCCTCCCCGGGGCGCACAGCATGGTCACCACGAACCGGGTCCGCGCGTCGGCGAGTGCGTTGCCGTCCTGGTAGTGGATCGCGTCGCCGCCCGGCTCCCAGAACGTGCCGCCGGCCTCCACCACCCGCTCCGGCTCGCCCTCCAGCTCGAAGCGGACCGCGCCCTCGACGACGTACCCGAAGGCGGGCCCGGAATGGCGGTGCGGCGGGGTGCCCGGGTCGCCCGGCGCCCACTCGATGTGGACGGTCATCGCGGAGGCGCCCTCGGGGATCGTGAGCGGTCCGGCGTCCTGCAGCATCCGCGCCGCGGTCATCCAGCCCGCCCGAGCCGACGGGCCGCCGCCGGGTCCGTGCACGTGTCCTGCGTGGTGGTCCGACATCCTGGTGCACCTTCCGTCGTCCGTGTCCGGGTGATCGGGCGGAGCCCCTCGCCCCGCCCCGTCGACAGTGTTGACCGCCGACCCGGCGGATCTGTGACACCCGGGCGCGAGCGGCGCGGGTGGGCCGGCTCCCCTCCCCCGGTTGCGAGGACCGGGACGGAATCCGGCCTCATCGTCACGAAGTCCTCTGCTGCTCCACATCCTCCGGTCGTGGTACGCCGAACCGCCGAAGGACCGGACCCGGGGCCGGACGCCCGCGCCCTCGTCACTCCCGGCGCGCGGTGCCGAGCGGCGCCGGATCCGCCGGCGGCCCGGGCGACGGCTCGGACCGGGGACCGCCTGACGGCCCGGCCCACCGCTCGGGCAGGCAGAGCCGGCTCCGCATGATCCTGGTCCACAGGACGAAGTCGCCGAGCGTGCGGGCGTAGTGGGCGGCCGCGCGGACGTTGTCCTCGTCGCACGGGAGCAGCCGGGCGGCCTCGCCGGCCGCGGCGAGCCGGGCGTGCCGCTCGGCGAGCCCGCAGAAGTAGTGGGCGTGCCGGCGGCGCAGGCCCGCGTAGTCGCCCGTCTCGATGCCGCGTTCGGCCGCGAAGGCCCGCACGGGGCCGATCAGCCGGTAGCGCAGCCGGTCGCCGTAACGGTGCACGCTGACCAGGGACTGGGTGACCAGGTCACGCAGCGCCCGCGCGGTGTCGAGGGAACTTCCGGGGAGCGGGGCACGGTCGCCGCCGCGCCCGCCGCCGTCACCACCACGGCGCCCGCCACCGCGCTCGACGCCGCCGACCAGGTACTCGGCCGCCTCCAGGGAGAAGTCCCCGCTGAAGACCGAGACGGCGGCGAAGACCCGCTGCTCGATCGGGCGAAGCCGGATCCAGCTGCGCTGGAGCGCCTGGCGCAGCGACTGGTGGTGGCCCTGCTGCGGGGCCCGCCGGCGCTCCAGCAGGTCCAGCTGGTGGGACATCCGGGAGAGGAGGTCCTCCAGGGAGATCGCGCTGAGCTGGCCGGCCGCGAGTTCCAGGGCGAGCGGGTGCCCTTCGAGAACGGTGCAGAGGCGGGCGACGGCGGCGCAGTTCGCCTCGGAGAGCTGCCAGAACGGTGCGGCCTCGGCGGCCCTCTGGACGAACAGGCGCCCGGCCGGGGAGGCGAGGACGCCGCGTCTGGTCGGCTCCAGGGGGACGGGGAGCGGGCCGAGCGGCCAGCCGGCTTCCGGGGTGAGGCCGAGCGGTTCGCGGCCGGTGGTGAGCAGTCTGGTCGCGCCGCCGGACGGGCGCAGCAGGACGCCCGCGAGCCGGGCGGCCGCGTCGAGGGCGTCGTCCGCGTTGTCCAGCACCAGCAGGGCGGGCGGCCGCACGCCGGGGTCGCGCAGGGTGGCGGCCAGGGCGGACAGGGTGGCCCGGCTCTCCTCCTGGGCGAGGTCGACGAACCAGACCGGGCCCGGTGCGCGCAGCGCGTACGCGGCGGCCAGCCGGGACTTGCCGATGCCCGGCGGTCCGGTGAGCGTGGCGACGCGGTGGTGTTCCAGGGCCCGGCCCAGCCGGCGCAGTTCCTCGTAGCGGCCGACCAGTTCGGCACCGTGGACGGGCGGCGCGAAGCAGGCCGGGTCGTGCGGCGGCGCCCCGCCGTACGGCGCCGTCCACGGGCGCTCGGCGAGCACGACGACGGGGCGCGGGCGGCGGCTCAGCTCGCGGACGATCCGGTCCGCCTCGGCGCGCGGCAGTTGCAGCGCCCGGCAGAGGGCGAGCACCGAACTCTGCCGGGGCCGGCCGACCCGTTCGTTCTCCAGGTTGCCGATGGTGCGGACGCTGACCCCGGACGCGTCCGCCAGCCGCTCCTGCGTCCACCCACGGGCCTCGCGGAACGTGCGCAGGAGCCGGCCGGACTGCCCGACTCTGGTTGACGCCGCACCGTCGGCATACACCCGGTCACCCCCACAGTGTTCGGCCCCCGCGTGGTGAAGATATCGAGCGACGCGAACGCAGGTCTAGACCAGCTTGTCCAGCTTGCAGCTTTAGGCCGTGGCCGCGATGCCGCCGCGCGTGGCCAGGACGAAGTCGGTGAACGTTCCCACCGAGGCGAAGTCCTCGATGTCCAGCGTCTCCGGGTCGACCACCAGGTCGATCGTGTCCTCCAGGGCCATCAGCAGCTCCAGCATGGTGGTGGAGTCCAGGTGGAGGTCGTCGAAGAGGCGCACGTCGTCGGCGAGCCCGGCGATGTCGCGCTCCAGGACGTCGCTCAGGGCGGACTCCAGGGCCTGGACGATGAATTGACGGTCGGTCATGATGTTTCTCCTCCGTGGCACTGTGACACTGTGCCACTGCGATGGATGGGACGGGGTTCACTGCGGTGGGCCGGCGGCCCCGCCCGTCAGGCGGCGACCTCGGCGACCAGGACCGCCAGCCGGCGGCGGTCCACCTTGCCGTTGGCGCTGAGCGGCAGCGCGTCGAGCACCAGGCACCGGCGCGGGATCTTGTACACCTCGATCTGCTCGCGCATCAGCTCCAGGGCCTCGGCGGCCTCGATCCGCCCGACCACGGCGAGCACGGACGGCCGGCGTCCCTCCGGCGGAAGGACGGCGGCCGACACGACGCCCGGCACCCGGTGGGCGGCGGCCTCCACCTCGGTGGCGCTGAGCCGGAAGCCGTTCTCCTTGTAGAGATCGTCCCGGCGGCCGCTGAAGTAGACGAAGCCGTCCTCGTCGAGCCAGCCGTAGTCCCCGGTCCACAGCTCGGGGAAGAGGCCGTCCCGGCGCCGGAACCGCTCGGCGTCGAGCTCCGGGCGCCGCCAGTAGCCGGCCATCACGTGCGGGCCGCGGACCACCAGTTGGCCGATCTCCCCGGGCGGCACCGCGGCGCCGTCCTCGTCGACGGCGAGGACCTCCGTGCCGGGCAGCGGCAGGCCGCAGGAGCCCGGCCGGGCGAGGTCGCCGTCCGGCGGCATGACGGTGGCACGCTTGCACTCGGTCAGGCCGTACATGACCTGCACCCTGAGGTTCGGCAGGCTCGCGCGCAGGGCGGCGATGGTCTCCGTGGAGAGCGCCGCCCCGGTGTTGGTGAGCAGCCGCAGGGCGGGCAGCTTGTTGGCCGAGCGGCGCAGCAGCCAGGCGAGGCCCTCGCTGGCCGAGGGGACGCCGGGCAGCACGGTCGCCCCGGTCGCCGCCAGGCGGCGCAGGAGCAGCGGGCCGGCCTCGTTCGGCAGGCCGAGCCAGAGGTGGGCGCCGCTCAGCACCGAGAGGTGGACCTGGTAGAGGCCGTAGTCGAAGGAGAGCGGCAGCGGGCAGTAGACGACGTCGTCGGCGCGGTAGCCGAGCACCGACTGGATGGCGCGGGCGGCGAACAGCACCTGCTGGTGGGTGCTGACCACGGCCTTGGGCAGGGCGGTGGTGCCGGAGGTGTAGATGAGGCTCACCGGGTCCACCGCGAGGACGCCGGACGCCGGCGGTTCGCCGGACGGGTCGGCCAGGTCGGCCGGGTCCGCCGGATCGGCCGGCCCGCTTCCGGGCGGCGGGAAGGCGGCCTCGACGAGCTCCGACAGGGGCAGCACGGCGATCGCGCGTTCGCCGGCGGCGGCCCGGTCCGCCGCGTCCTCGGTGATCAGCAGCCGCGGCTCGCAGTCGTCCAGGACGTGGAGCAGCGGCGCGCCGTGGACCTGTTCGTGCAGCAGGGTGTAGGCGGCGCCGAGCCGGGAGGCCGCGTAGACGAGCACGGCGAGGGCCGGTCCGGACGGCGCGGCGGCCACCACGCGGTCGCCGCGGCCGACCCCGGCGGCGCGCAGGCGGCCCGCCAGGCGCCGGGCTGATGTCGCGAACTCCCGGTAGTTCAGCGTCAGTTCGCCCTGGGAAAGGGCGGGCCGGTCGGGCCGGAGCTCGGCGGCGCGGTCGAGGATCTCGTGCAGCAGGGCGGGCGCCGGCGGCGTCCCGGGGGCGGTCATCGGATGCTCCCGTCGTCGGTGGTCGGGCGGGTGGTGGCGGTCTGACCGGTACCGGCGCGCCGAGCCGGCCGGGGCGGCGGCGGAACCACCGCGGTCGCGGTGGCGGTGCACACGAGCAGGGGTTCGGCGAGCACCTCGGCGGCCGAGGGCGAGCGGTCGGGCCGGGCCGCGATGACCTTGTACGCCTCGAACTCGACCTTCCGGCGCAGCCGGGTGCGGTGCACCAGCCGGGCGGTCAGCTCCAGGTAATCGCCGGGCCGGCAGGGCGCGGTGAAGCGCACCGCCGAGTATTCGGCGAGCAGGCCCTCGTCACCGTCGGTGCGGACGGTGATCTCGGTGATGAGGTCGCCGAACAGCCCCAGCAGACGGGCGCCGGGGACCAGGCCGCCGCCGTAGTGGGCGTCCTCCTGACCCAGACGCAGCCGCAGCCGGGCGACGAGCGGCGTGTCGCCCTCGGCTCCGGCCGGCCCGGACGGGGCGGCGGGCCGCTCCTCGCGCGGCAGGGTGGCGGGCGGTCGGTCCATGCGGGGCTCCTTCCGGAGGGTGGGGCGGGGGTCGAAGGGGGGCGGGTCGGGGGGGGCTGGGGTCCCGGGGGCGGGGGTCGAGGCGGCCGACGGCCACGGCGGCCACCGTCCGGCGCTTGTGGGCGATGGACACGGCGGTGGCGCGGAGCCCCAGATCGGCGGCCCGGGCGGCGGCGCGGCCGTGCAGGTGGAGCAGCGGACGCCCGGCCCGGTCCTGGCCGACGGCGATCTCGCGCGGCGCGATGCCGCGCAACAGCCCCGTGCCGAGCATCTTGAGCACGGCCTCCTTGGCGGCGAACCGGCCGGCCAGGTACTCCCGGCGCCGGCCCGGTCCGAGCCGCTCCGCGCGCGCCAGCTCCTCCGCCGCGAAGCAGTGCCGCAGGAACCACGGCCGCTCGCAGAGCCGGTCGAGCTCCCCCAGCTCCAGGACGTCGATGCCGACCGCCGGGGCACCGGTCACCGCGCGGCTCCGGCGGTCGGGGTCGGGGTCGGGCTCGGCAGGTCGGTCGCGGCACTCACGGCGGTCACGGCGCTCACGGGCACGAGGCCGACCAGCCGCTGCTTGCCCAGCAGGTCGTCCAGGGTGTCCCGCTCCCGGACCAGATGGGCCTCCCCCCGGTGCACCAGCACCTCGGCCGGATAGCCGTGGCCGAGGAACAGACCGGGCGAGGCCGTCGGCCCGTAGGCGCCGGAGAGCTCGACGCCGAGCAGGTCGCCGGGGGCCACCTCGGGCAGCTCGACCTTCTTCGCGACCACGTCGTTCGGCGTGCACAGCGGCCCGGTGACCGAATAGGCGCGCACGGCCGGTGCGGCGGGCCGCCCCAGGTGGCGGAGGGGGAAGTTGCGCTTGACGAAGCTGCCGACGCCGACCGCCGCCATGTGGTGGTTGGTGCCGCCGTCGGCCACCACGAACCACTCCCCCCTGGACTGCTTCACATAGCGCGCCCGCACGACGTAGGTGCCGGCCCAGGCGGTGAGGTAGCGGCCGAGTTCCATGATCAGCCGGCAGTCGGGGTGGCGGGCCGCGAACGGGGCCACCGCCTCGTGCATCCCCACGCCGAGTGCCGCCGTGTCGAGGGCCTTCTCGTTCTCGAAGTACGGCACCCCGAGGCCGCCGCCGAAGTCCACCGTCCTCAAGGGGACGCCGAGTTCCACCGAGAGCCGCTCTGCGGCGGCCAGGATCTCCCGGGTGTTGTGCACCACGTCGGCGTGGTCGAGGAAGCGGGTGCCCATGTAGGCGTGCAGGCCGGTGACCTCGACGTGCCGCAGGCCCGCGAGCACCGCCCGGGCCGAGCGCAGCACCTCCAGGTCGATGCCGAACTGGCGCGGCTTGCCGCCCATCGCGAGGCCGGAGCCCTTGGTCGCGAAGTCCGGGTTGATCCGCAGCATCGCCCGGCACCGGCCCCGGCCGGCCGACGCGGCCAGCTCGTCGAGCCGCAGCAGTTCCTCCACCGATTCGCAGACCACCGCGTGGATCCCGGCCTCGACGCAGGCGGCCAGTTCGGCGGTGTCCTTGCCGGGGCCCAGGAAGATGACGTCCTGCGGCGCGGCTCCCGCGCGCAGCGCGGTGACCAGTTCGGCGTGCGAGGAGACCTCGGCCCCCGCGCCGAGCGAGCGCAGCAGGGCGTAGACGCTGATGTTCGGATTGGCCTTGAGCGAGTAGAACACGTCGACGGCGGGCGGCAGGACGGCCCGCAGGTCGCGGTAGGTGCGTTCGAGGACCTCGCCGTCGTAGACGAAGAGCGGCGTGCCGAAGCGCTCGGCCAGCTCCGTGACGGCGATCCCCTGGAAGGTCGTCTCCCCGGTGGTCATCGGTGGGTCCCCTCGGCGGCTCGGTCGGTGGCTCGGTCGCCCGCTGCGTCGGCGGCTCGGTCGGCGGACGGGTCGCTGTGGGGTGCGTCGCCCCCGGGGGCGACGGCGCGCAGCCCGCGGATCGCGGGTACCGCGGGCAGCGCGGCGCAGCAGGCCAGCGCCAGCACGGTGGCCCCGACGAGCACCTGCTGCCCGCCGAACCGGTCGGCCAGCGGCCCGGCGAAGGTACGGCCGAGGGCCATCGCGGCGAGCGACCCGGTGACGTCGTAGGCATACATCCGGTTGAGCAGTCCGGTCGGGACCTGCGTCTGGACGGTCGTCGCCCAGACCACGCCCCAGAAGGCGCAGCCCACCCCGGCCACCCCCCACCCGGTGGCCAGCGCCCACGGCGGCAGGCCGAGCGCCGGGGCCAGCGGGTAGAGCGTGAAGACGGTCAGCGCCGCGGCCCCGGCCAGCAGCGGCCGCCGCGGGCGGACCTTCATCGCCAGCACCCCGCCCAGGGCGCAGCCACCGCCGAAGGCCGCCATCGCGGTGCCGTAGGCCGTCGCCCCGTGCTCCTCGATGATCAGCACGCCGCCGAGCGCCAGCGACACCCCGGCCACCGTGAACCCGTAGACGGTGAACAGCGCGATCACCGCCCAGAGCCACGTTCTGGCGCGGAACTCCCGCCAGCCGTCCGCCAGTTGGCGCAGGAGCGAACCGTCCCCGGCGGCCTGTGGCACGAGCTTCACGCGCAGCCGCAGCAGGCACCAGCCGCTGATGCCGTAGGTGGCCGCGTACACCGCGAAGACGGAGCCGGGCGAGAGTCCGGCGACCATGGCGCCGGCCAGGGCCGGTCCGCACAGGGCCGCCAGCGCCTCGGCGACGCGCAGCGACCCGTTCGCCCGCTGGACGTCCGGGGCGACCGCCGGGACCATCGAGGCCACGCCCGGCTGGAACATCGCCGTCGCCACGCCGCTGACCACCTGCGCGGCGACGATCTGCCAGAGCGAGGGCGTGCCGAGCAGGAAGCCCAGCGCCACCACGGACTGCACCACCAGGCGCACGCCGTCCGCCCACACCATCAGCCGGCGCGGGGTCAGGCGGTCCGCGAGCGCGCCGCCGAAGAGCATGCACAGGGCGAGCGCGGCGGTCCAGGCGCCGAGCGCGTAGCCGACCCCGCTCGGGCCGTAGCCCGCGTCCAGGATGCCGACCGACAGGGCGACCGGCAGCATCGCGTCGCCGAGCATGGCCACGGTGCGGGCGGTGAAGAAGAGCCGGAAGTCGCGGCTCCAGAGCGCAGCCGCCCCGGCGGCACGGTCCGCCGGCACACGGTCCACGGGGACAGGGCCGGCGACACGCTCCCTCGTCCGGTCCGCGGAGGCGGTGGCCGGGACCTCCTCCACGCTGCTCACCGGCCCGACCCCTCGGCCAGCACGGGCAGCGCCCGCCAGGCGACGGCATCGGCGTACGCCCCGACCCCCGGGCCGCAGGGCGCGGGCGCGGCGTGCGCGACGTACCACTGCGGCGCCATCGCGGTCGGCCGGCCCGGCAGGAGGTCGAGCATCCGCCGGTGCACGGCGGCGAGGCCCGCCGCCGCGTCCGCCGGATCACCCGCCGGATCACCCACCGGGGCGGCGAGGTGGCAGACCAGCCGGTGGCCGAGCCGGTCGTCCGGCTCCGCGACGACCAGGTGCAGCCGGTCGCCCAGCACCTCGGCGGCCAGTCGGCGCACCGCCGCGAGCTCGACCCGGCAGCCGTCGCTGCGCACCCAGCCGTCGCCGCGCGGCACCGGGGTGACGCCGGTCAGCTCCGGCAGCCGCTCCAGCGGCACGTCACCTTCGGCCGCCGCGGCCAGCAGCGCCACCAGCGAACGGCCGAACTCCTCCGCCTCCCCGGCGGGCAGGACCTGCGGGTCGGCCCAGAGTCCGAGGTCCAGGCACCCCTCCAGCCGATGGGCGATCAGCACCAGTCGGCTCGGCACGAGTTCCGCCGCCAGCGGTTCCAGGCGCAGGTCGAGGGCCTCGTCGGAGCGGCCGAGCGGCTTGTCCTCGGCCGGGGTGCGCACCGCCGGAAAGCGCCGTCCGGCCGGGCCGGCCGGGCCGGGGCCGAGCGCGCTCATGTCGTTGAAGACCAGGTCGCGGGCGAAGGAGACGCCGCGCTGCGCGCCCACGCCGTTGATCACCTCCCAGGCCCGGATGGGGTCGAACCAGCTGGCCCGGTAGGCCCGCATCGCCTCGGCCCGGCAGGCCCGGACCAACTCGTCGAAGGTCGCGGCGGCCTCGACGTCGAGCAGCAGCAGGGCGTCCTGGGCGAGGGTGCCGAAGTAGCCGCGCAGCTCTCTGACCACCCGGTTCGCGGAGAGCGAGGTGATCGCGCAACGCGGCTCGTCCACCCGCCGTGCGACCAGCGCGCCGAACGCGGCGAGCGTGACGACCGAACGGGAGACGCCGGTGCGCTCGGCGATCCGGTCGAGGTGCTCGGCGGCGCGGCCCGAGACGATCCGCAGGCCCGTGTGGTGCCAGTCCTTGCGCGCCGGGTCGGCCAGGCCGGGCACGGCGAACGTCGCCTGCGGCACGGCGCGCATCCGGGCGTCCCAGTAGCCGAGCGCGGACTCGGTGATCCGCCGCACGCTCGGCCGCGCCTCCAGCTCCACCAGGTCGACGGGTTGCAGCGCGGCCGGGGCCGGCAGCTCGCGGCCGTCCATCAGGGCGGACCACTCCTCGACCAGGATCTCCCAGCTGGTGGCGTCCATCGCCGTGTGGCAGACCACGCAGACCAGTGCCGACGGTGCGCCGTCGCGGAGCACCACCGCCAGACGCAGCGGAAGGTCGGCCGCCAGGTCGAAGCCCCCGCGCCGCAGCTCCCCGGCCAGCTCGACGGCGGCCTCGGCCGGGTCGCCGTCGGCCTCCACGCACAGCAGGTCGATCGCTCCCTCGCCGGCCACCACCTGGACGGTGTCCGGGCCGATGCCCGGCGCGATCCGGTAGGTCGTACGCAGCGACTCGTGCCTCTCCAGCAGCACGCCGATCGCCTGCTCCACCGCGGCGAGCCCGGTGCCGTCCGGGACCGGCAGCACCGTGGTGAGGTTCAGGTGGGACGGGTCGTCGTCCACGATGACCGCGCGCAGCAGGTTGGTGAGGCCGAAGGCCAGTGGACCGCTGCGCGCGGAGAGTCCCGAGAAACCGATCTTCGACAACAGCCTCCGCCGTGCCATGCCGCTTGCCTCCCCGGCGACTCCGGGCCCGGTGGTTCCGGGCCTCGTGCGGTGCCAGTGAAGCCGGGGGCTGGCGGGGCGACCAGGAAGGCGGATCGGCAATAGTTCCGGTGTGCGCGGCGAACGCCGGGGTCCTGGGCTGCCGGAACCCGTCGGCGGACCCGCCGGCCGGAAGCCTCCGGCCGCCCGGGAGTTGCCGATCGCTTGCCGGTCCGGCGCCGGCGAGGCGGCCGGGGCGGTGGCCCGACGGAGCGACAGATGCCGCCCGGCGCGCCGTCGTCCCCTCCGCCCCACAGGTCCAGGACAGACGCCGGCGACGACGCCGTCCGGCTCGTCACCGACCTGATGAGCGGCTGCGGCGTGCCCAGCGGCGATCCGCCCGCCGAACGGCGGTGTGGCTGTGGCCGGGACGGTCGGAGAGCCGGATCAGCCGCTCGCGGCGCGGGCGTGCCGCAGGACCAGGACCGCGGCCGCGCCCGCCGCGGCGACCAGTGCGAGGAGCGCGGCGCCGGTCGGCGCGGCGAGAGCGGTCACCGGCTGGGCGCGGAGCGCCTGCCAGCCGAGGACGAGCACCAGGCCCGGACACGTCGGCGCGGCGACCGTCAGGTGGCTCGACCCGGTCGGTGACGAGCGATGCGGCACTCAGAACCCCGGCGGACGCCGGAACCCGCCGATCACCTTCGACAGGCACCGCACGAACTGGACCGCGGTGCGGTCGTGCAGGTAGGGAGCGATCACCTGGATGCCGACAGGAAGCCCGTCCCGGGTCGCCCCGACCGGCGCCACCGCCGCGGGCAGATGGTTGACCGCCGACGGCGCCATCCACGTGAGCATCTCGTGGTACGGCCGGTCGGCGCCGTTGACCCGCAGGGTTCGGACCGACCAGCCGGGGTCGGGTCGGTGGTCGTGCGGGAAGGCGGCCGTCGGGCTCACCGGGCAGATGAGCACGTCGACGTCGCGGAAGAACTCGGCCCAGCGGCGGCGGGAGTGCTGCCGGCGTTCGTCGAGCGCGTGCCAGTCACGGAAGCGGATCGTCAGGTCCGACGCGAGCCCGCCCGCCGTCCCTTCCGCCGCGGCGCGCTCCACGAGCCCGGCATACGATTCGTCCGGCTCGACCAGCCCGCTCTGCGCCATCAGCAACGGCCGGTACAGGGCCATCGTCTCTTCGAGCCCGACCGGTCCCTCGCCCTCGACCACGACGGCGCCCTCGGCCCGCACCGCCTCCAGCGTCGTCTTCATGATCGCGAACAGCTCGCCGTCGACGGGGCAGAACGGGTCGTCGAGCCATGCCGCGACCCGGAACCCCCGCAGGGTGCCCGACCTGGCGGGGGGCAGCTCCAGCCGCCACGCCGGAGCGCGGTCGTGGTCCGCTCCCGCGAGGACGTCGAGGCCCAGGTCGAGGTCATCGGCGTGCCTGCCGAGCGGGCCGAGTACCGCCATGTCGAAATCCGCCAGCGTCCCGGGAGCATGTCCCGAGACGCTCCCGTACCTCGGCACGATCCCGAACGACGTGCGCAGCCCGTAGACACCGCAGAAGTGGGCGGGCACCCGTATCGAGCCTGCCGAATCGCCGCCGAGCTCCAGGCCGGTCAGCCCCGCGGCGAGTGCCGCGGCGGACCCGCCGGACGAACCGCCCGGTCCGCGGGTCGGGTCCCACGGGTTGTTCGTGGTCCCGTAGACCTCGTTGTAGGTCTGCCAGTCCCGGGCGTCGGGCGGCATGTTGGACTTGCCGAACACGATCGCTCCCGCGTTCTTGAGCCGCGTGACCGCCTCGGCGTCGCTCGTCGAGACATGATGTCCCCAGCGGGCCGACCCCCCGGTGGTCCGCATGCCCGCAACCTCAAGACTGTCCTTGATCGTCACCGGGACGCCGTGCAGGCGGCCGAGCGGCTCGCCGCGGGAGACCGCGCGGTCCGCCGCCAGTGCCGCGGCCCTCGCACCCTCCTCGTCCCGGGCGACGACGGCGTTCACCTTCGGATCGAGCCGCTCGACCCGGTCGAGGTAGTGGTCGAGAAGCTCGACGCTCGATACCTCCTTCGCCGCGACTGCGGCGGCGAGCTGACCTGCGGAGCGAAATGCCAGATCGGTCATGCAAATCTCCAGGAAAGGCCAGACCCGCGCCGGTCACATCGCTGTGGCCGACGCAAAATCCCTGCTCAGGGCGGATCTGAGTCGACCCTAGCGGACGTGGGGGACCATGTCGGCGTGTGGCATTCCTCACATCCGCTCCGGTGTGAGGGGTGCGTCGGAGCAGCCGTCAGGAGGTGCCGACCGCACCCGGGACCGCCGCCAGACACCTCCCGGCGCGCAGTCGGTCGATGGCCCGGCACCTTCTCAGGCGGCCGCCACGGACCGGGGGAAGGCGAAGACGCCGTCAGGGTCGTAGCGGCGGGCCACGGCCTTCAGCCGGGGCAGGTTCCGGCCGTAGTAGGCGCGGCCCCAGCGGGGCAGCGTGGCGTCGATGTAGTTGACGTAGGCGCCGAGCGCGCCGAGGTCGGCCAGCCCGTCCCGGATCGCTTCCACGGTGGCGCGGGCCTGGTCCTCGGTCGCCGGGGTGGCGCCGGCGTAGACCTGGGCACTGGCGAGCGACTCGCGGTGCGGGAAGGCGGTGGCGCTGGGGGCGAGCTCGCCGATCGCGCCGCCCAGCGAGTCGAGCAGCAGGTCGACCCCGGTGTGACCGGTCATCAGTTCCGTGACCCCCGCCGGGTCCAGCGGCACCGGGCCCAGCATCCGGGAGACCGCGACGAAGCCGGCCCGAGGGAGCCTGCCGCCCTCCGAGACGGGGTGGCACTGGGCGATGGTGTCGTTCGAGCAGCCGGCCATGAACTTCATGGCGCCGAGATAGTCCCTCGGGGAGACGGTGCGCGAGGTCGGAGCGGTACCGGCGGCCTCCACCAGCTCGTCGAGCAGGGGGTCGGCGCCGCCCGGACCGCCCACGTAGCAGCCGACGACCCGGCAGCGGGGCGGGGTGCCGGCCGATATCTGGCAGCTGGCCCACAGCTCGTCCGGCGCCCCGTCCACCCACTCCTGCCAGGCCCCGAGCACCTCGGTCACCGAGCCGGCCGCGAAGCGGAGCACGAAGACGGTCAGGTCGGGCGCGGGGGCGGTGTCGAAGCTGAACCGCGTGACCACGCCGAAGTTGCCGCCGCCTCCGCCGCGCAGCGCCCAGTACAGGTCGGGCTCCTCGACGGGCGAGGCGGTGAGCAGCGACGAGTCGGCGGTCACCACCTCGGCGGCGCCCAGCCGGTCGCAGGTGAGCCCGTACTTGCGGGCCAGCACGCCGATGCCGCCGCCGAGGGTCAGCCCGGCGACCCCGACGGTGGGGCAGCTTCCGGCCGGGAGCAGCCGCCCGGCCTGGGCGAGCGCCGCGTACACCTCGATCAGGCGGGCGCCGGCGCCGACCTCCGCGGTGCCGTCGGGGTGCACCACGACGTCGGCCATCCCTCGCAGGTCGATCACCAGGCCCCGGTCGGGGACGCTGTAGCCCAGGTAGCCGTGGCCGCCGCCGCGGGCCGCGATCGGGAGCCCGTGCCCGCGCGCCACGTCCAGGCAGGCCCGCACGTCGTCGGCCTGTACGCACTGGGCCACGGCGGCGGGGAACTGGCCGTCGTTCAGCTCGTTGTACCCGAGGCGGGCGGTCCCGTAGCCGGGATCGGCCGGGAGCACCAGCCGGCTGCCCAGGCGATCGCGCAGCGCCTGCCAGTCGGGGGGCGCCACCGCCGCCCAGCTACGGGGGCGGGCCGGGAAGGCGGTGAGCGCGCGGGCGGGGGTGCCGACGACGGCCGTCGCCGTGGCGGCGCCGAGGGTGGTGAGGAAGCGTCGGCGGTCGATGGTCATGGGTGCTGCGCCCTTCTCCCGGCGACCGCCTGCCGTGTGCGTACGACGCACGGCAGGCGGCGGTCGGCGTACAGGTCGTGCTGTCCCACCGATCGTCACGCGGTCACGGCCCGCGGGCCTGCGGGGCTGCGCCTTCCGGCGGAGCGGCGAGCCGGGGGCGGGCGGGGCGCGGCGGGCGTCGGCGGCGCTCTGCGTGGTCGCGCGGGATCTGATCGAGCTCCGCCGTTCGGTGCACCGCACACGCGTCCGCAGCCGCGGAGGCCCCGCGTGCGGTGCACCGTTCGTCGGCACCTCCCGCGCGGGCGCGGGAGCCGCGACTCCCGTCCCGGCGCGGGGAGCCGACCGGGTGCCGCCGTGTCACCCGATCCGGATGGCGGCGACCCTCGGCGGGTTGTTCGGGAAGGTGATGTCGGTCCAGCGCGGGATCCTCACCGAGTCACCGTTCACGTCGAAGTAGGTCAGGTCGTTGTTGCCGGTGGAGATCCGGTCGACCCACCACCCGCCGAAGTCGGTCCTCCCCCCGTTCGCGTAGCAGTCGACGCTGTCGCGGCCGTCGAGGTGCGACCAGATCTTCAGGAAGTCGTTGCGGCCCCCGTCACACTCGACGTGGTCGATGGCGAAGGCCTCGCCGCCCGGCAGGCCGACGGTGAACGTGGCGGCCGCGGCGAGCGCCACGGCCATGGAACAGACGGCTCGCTTGGTCTTCGAGATCACGGATTCTCCTCGTACGAGGGCCGGGGCGCCGCCCGGCCCTGTCGGTGACGTCACGTCATGAAGGAACGGTGCTCGGACGGTCCTTCACCGGCTCGGTGAACCGAACGGCCGGCCACGCACCGGTCGGGCTCCTCACGGCTGTGCACGTCGGTGACCCGGCCGCAGGACCCGAGGCCTCAACGTACTGACCCCCGCCCCCCGTCCGGCCGCGACACTCCGACCACGAAGCAGCGGGCTGCGACCGCACCCGATCGTGGCGGCACGCGCTTCCGGGTACCACGACCGATGTCGCGGCCACCCGCGGAGCCGCCCCCGGAAGGGTCTCCGTGCTGCGCTACCGGCCGGCCACCCCGAGCCGCCGCGCCCCGATCACCACTCCCGCCAGCGGTCGGTGATCTCGTGGCGGCCGAGCCCCTGCCGTTCGGCTCATGCAGTCGGCGCTGTCCATCGGCGCGCCGCCGATCGACCCGCCCCGGCCGACCCCGATCCGCCACACATCGGCCGGCAGCCCCGCCTCGTACATCAGGTCGAGCGACCGGAGCCCGGTGGGCGCGGTGAGCGCGGCCTGGGTGTCGGGCTTTGGGACGACGGCGTTGCCCGCCGTACCGCGTCCGCCCGGAAATCCTCCGAGCAGTGCCTGTGCACCACGGGTGCCACCTCTTCCTCCGGACCCACGAGATCCGGTGTCCGGGATGTCCGTCTATCGGGGCAAAGGCCCGTCACCTTCGTTGGCGCATGGCGACCTCACGCCGTCCGGCCGTTCGGCCGTATGGCATTTTCTTGAGTACGGCGCATGCGGTGCCACAGCCGGATCATTCGCCGACGACCCTCGATCCCACGCAAGGACGGCCGAGTTGATACCTGGATCAGACCTGCCCGAAGGCGCGCGCCGGGTTCCTTACGAGTCCCCGGGCCTGCCGGATCACCGGAGCCCGCTGCGGTTCCTGTGGTGGCTGACGACGAGTCAGTACAGGCGGGTACTGCTCGGTGCCCTCTGGGGCAGTACGTGGATGTGTGCGCTCATGCTTCCGCCGTACCTGTTGTCGAAGACGATCGACGAGGGGCTCAAGGCGCGGGACACCGGGATGCTGCTCCTCTGGATCGGCGCCGTGGTCGTCACCGGGGCCGGGACGGCGGTCCTCGGCATCCTGCGGCACCGCACCATGACGCGCATCCGTGTGGACGCGGCCTACCGGACGGTCCAGGTCGTCACGCGCCACGTCACCCGGCTGGGGTCGGCGCTGCCCCGCCAGGTGTCCGCGGGTGAGCTCACACACCTCCAGGTCGGCGACATCGGCAGGATCGCCCAGACTCTGACCATCACCGGACCCGGCGTGGGCGCGGTCATCGCGTATGCCGCAACCGCCGTCCTGCTGGTCCGGATCTCGGCCGTCATCGCCGTGGTGGTCCTTCTCGGCGTCCCGGCCCTGGCCCTGACCGTCGGCCCCTTGCTGGGAAAGCTGCACGGCGCCGAAAGCCGCTACCGGGAGGACCAGGGTGCTCTGACCTCTCTCGCCGGCGACATGGTGGCCGGCCTGAGCGTCCTCAACGGGATCGGCGGCAAGCCCCTGTTCGCCGGGCGGTACCGGGAACGCTCCCGGGCTCTGGTCCCCCTCGGATACCGCGTCGCTGCCATCACCAGCTGGGTCCAGGCACTCACCGCGTGCCTGCCCATGGTCTTCCTCGCCGTGGTGACGTGGATCAGCGCGCGGATGGCGGCCAGCGGGGCCATCACCGTAGGTGAGCTGGTGGCGGTCTACGGCTATGTTGCCGCGCTGCTGGTACCCGTCTCGTCCTTGATCGAAGGGGCGGACGACCTGCCGCGCGGGCTCGTCTCCGCACGGAGGGTGGTCGACATCCTGGCGCTCGCGCCGGCCCCCGAGGAGCACCGGACCCGGCTCGACCCCCCAGCCGCTCCCGGCCTGCTGCGCGACCCCGTATCGGGCCTGGTGGTGGCCCCGGGGAAGGTGACGGCTCTGGTCGGTGCCCGTCCCGACGAGCCGCGCGCCGTGGTGGACCGGCTGGCCGGCTACACGGACTCCGAGGCCTCCTGGGGGGACCTCAAGCTGTCCGACTGGGACCGCACGGCGCTCAGGCGGCACATCCTGCTCACGGACAACGAGGCCTACATGTTCCCGGGCCCCCTGCGTTCCGTCGTCTCCGGCAGCACCGGCAGCACCGGCCGCTGTGACGAGGACATCCGGCGGGCGCTGCACGCCGCCGCGGCGGAGGACATCATCGACGCGCTCCCCGACGGGCTCGACACCCGCCTGGAGAACCAGGCCCGCAACGTCTCGGGAGGACAGCGCCAGCGGCTGCAGCTGACGCGGGCCCTGCTCGCGGATCCGGCCGTGCTCCTGCTCGTGGAACCGACGTCGGCCCTGGACGCGCACACGGAGGCAACCGTCGCCGCCCGGGTGGCAGCGCACCGGCACGGGCGGACCACCCTCGTCGTCAGCACTTCGCCGCTCGTGCTCGGCCAGGCCGACGAAGTCGCCTACCTCGTGAACGGAAAGGTGCAGGCGACCGGTACGCACGGAGAGCTCCTCGCCGACCAGCCGGGATACGCGGCACTGGTGTTCCGCGGCAGCGCCGGGATCCCCGGCGAAGCCGCCGTGGCACAGCCCCTGGAAGGACAGTCCCGATGAGCAGGTCCGACAGGACGCCCCGCCTGCCGATCGCCGATGCCAGGACGGTTCGCCGGGCCGGCTGGCAGCTGATGAGGGACGACGCGGGCGCCGTCTGCGCGATGCTGCTGCTGACGTGCCTCGCCGCGCTCGCCGGCGCGGCCGGTCCCTGGCTCCTCGGCCGCATCGTGACCAGGGCCGAGTCCGGTGACCTGTCCGTCTCCGCGGTCGACGGACTGGCCGCGGCGGTTCTGGGCTTCTCGGCGGCCCGATTGGTGTTGTCGCGCTACGCGCGAGGTCTCTCCCATCGCTTCGGCGAGCGCGCGCTCGCCAGGCTCCGCGAGGAGGTCGTCGACCACACCCTCTCGCTGCCGGGGCGTGTCGCGGACGAGGTGAGCACCGGTGATCTGGTCACCCGTACCACCCTGGACGTCTCGACCGTCGCGGCCACGCTGCGCAATGCGGCTCCGGACATGTTCATCTCCGGCATCCAGGTCGTGTTCATCTTCGCCGCGGTCTTCCTCCTCGACCCGCTGCTCGGTCTCTGCTCGGTCGTGGGACTGCCGCTCGTGTGGGGGGTGAGCCGCTGGTACCTCGCGCGCTCCCGCGACGCCTACCTCGCCGAGGGAGCGGCCGCCGGCGATGTCTCCGAGATCCTCAACTCCACCGCCCACGGCGCCCGTACCGTCGAGGCCTACGGGCTGGGCGAACTGCGGAACAGCACTCTCGACGAGGCCATCGACACCACCTACCGCGCCGGCATGCGCACCCTCTCCCTGCGGACGGTGCTGTTCCCGGTCACCGAGTTCGCGCACACGCTGCCCATGGCGCTCATCCTGCTCGTGGGCGGGTTCGGCTACCTCAACGGCACGATCTCCCTGGGAGTCGTGGTGGCGGGCAGCCTGTACATGTGGCAGCTGGTCGACCCGCTCAACCAGATGCTCGTCTGGGTCGAACAACTGCAGCGCAGCGGCGCCTCGTTCGCCCGCATCAAGGGTGTCGGGCTGGTGTCGCACACAGCTGACGCTCCCGTGTCGGCCCCTGTGGACGACCTCATCGAGCTCAAGGGCGTGGGGTATTCCTACGTCCCCGGGCACGAGATCCTCAAGGACGTGGACCTGCTGGTCCGTCCCGGTGAACGGCTGGCGGTGGTCGGCCGGTCGGGAGCCGGCAAGTCCACCCTCGGCAAGCTGCTGTCCGGTGCGGACGTCCCTGACGCCGGCCACGTCCTGGTCGGCGGCGTGCCCGTCGCCGACCAGGCCGCGGCGGGCGAACTGGGCAACCGCATCGTCCTCATCACGCAACAGCACCACGTGTTCATGGGCACCCTCCGCGACAACATGACCATGGCCGCCCCCGAAGCCGACGACGAGGCCGTCCTCGCGGCCCTGCGGTCCGTGGAAGCGGACTGGGTGGCCGAACTGCCGGAGGGCCTGGACACCCCGCTGGGCTCGGGCGGAGTCGAACTGGAGGCCGCCCAGGCGCAGCAGCTCACCCTGGCCAGGGTGCATCTGGCGGACCCGCACACCCTGATCCTGGACGAGGCCACGTCACTGCTCGACCCGACGACGGCCCGGCAGGCGGAGCGGGCAGTGGCCGCCGTCCGGTCGGGCCGCACCGTCATCGCCATCGCCCACCGGCTGCAGACCGCACACGACGCCGATCGCATCGCCGTCATGGAGTCCGGCCGCATCGTCGAACTGGGCACCCACGACGACCTGGTCGGCGCGGGCGGACCGTACTCGGATCTGTGGCGGTCGTGGAACGGCGAAAGGTGAGTCTTCGGCACGGCGTACGTCCCCGGGAGTTCGCGCATCAGTCGCGTGCCCGGGCTATCCGAGCCCGAACTGTCCAAACGGCCGTCCCAGGTGCCGGGCGGCACCGACCCGACCGTGCCTGATACCTTGCAATCGCCGTGGTGTTCGGGAAACCGGTCTGAGTCCGGTGCGGCCCTCGCCACTGTTGCCGCGGAGTACCGCGGCCCTCGCTGACCGGCTTCCCCAGCGGTCAGGGCCACTGGGCGGGCTGGATGAGCCGCCCGGGAAGGTCGGCCTCGGTGTGTCGATGCGGAAGCCAGGAGACCGGCCACGGCGCGACATGTTCCACGAGGGTTTTGGAGAACACGTGCCCAGCGGTCTTCCGCGTCCGTTCCGATCCATGCGTTCCGCACGCCCCGCAGGTCCGGTCCGTGCCGGCCGGGCGGTCGCGGCCGTCCTGTTCGCCGGCGTACTCGGCGCCTGCGCGGGCGCCCCCGCGCCCGTCGCGTCCAGCGCGACGACCGGAAGTGCCGAGCCCGTCCGTGTGGACAACTGCGGGACCACCGTGACCGTCGGCGCGCCGCCCGACCGGCTGGTGACGCTCAACCAGGGTGCCACCGAGGTCGCCCTGGCCCTCGGCCTGCAGTCCCGCATGGCCGGTACCGCCTATCTCGACGATTCCGTCCCGGAGAAGTGGAAGGCAGCCTACGACTCCGTTCCGGTGCTCTCCAAGGAGTACCCGACGAAGGAGAAGCTCCTCGCGGCCCGTCCCGGCTTCCTGTACGCCTCCTACTCCAGCGCGTTCACCGACAAGGTCGCGGGAAGCCGGGAGGAACTGCGCGGCCAGGGGATCCCGTCGTACCTGTCCCCGTTCGGCTGCTCGGACAGGAGCCAGGTGCCGCCGACGACCTGGCAGGCGATGTGGGGCGAACTGAACGACGTCGCCGAGGTCTTCGGTGTCACGGAGCGGGCCACCGCGATCCAGCGGCAGCAGGAGCAGCAGCTGGCCCGGTTCACGGCGACAGCCGCCGGCAAAGGCCTGAAGGTCCTGTGGTTCGACTCGGACACCAAGGCGCCGTACATCGGCGCCGGCCACGGCGGGCCCCAGCTGGTGCTCGACGCCGTCGGCGCCCGCAACGTCTTCGCGGACCTGCCCGGTTCCTGGCAGAACGTGAGCTGGGAGAAGGTCGTCGCCGCGGACCCGGACGCCGTCGTGCTCGCGGACGCCGACTGGGACACGGCCCAGTCCAAGATCGACTACCTGGAGAACGACCCGGTGCTGAGCAGGCTCACCGCCGTGCAGCGCAAGGCTTTCGTGGTGGTGCCGTTCTCGGAGTCGACTCCCGGCGTGCGGCTCGCCGACGGCGCCGCCCGGGTGTCCGAGGGGCTGGGCAAGCTGCGCCCGGGTTCATGACCACCGCAACCCGCCCCGCCGTGCGGCCCGCTGGTCCGGGCCGCGCGGCGGCGGCCCTGGCCGTCGGTGCGGCCCTGCTGCTGACCACGGTGCTCCTCGGTCTGGCCGTGGGCTCGCACCACGAGCCGGTCCGGACGGTGATCGATGTCGTGGCGCGGCGTCTCGGGCTGGGCGACCCGCACGTGACGCTGCTCGACGACCAGATCGTCTGGCAGCTCCGGCTGCCGCGGGTCCTGGGAGCGGCCGCCACCGGCGCCGGCCTCGCGGTCTGCGGTGCGGTGCTGCAGACGCTGACCGGGAACGACCTGGCCGATCCCTTCCTGCTCGGGATCTCGGACGGAGCCGCGGCCGGCGCGGTCACCGTGATCGTGCTCGGCGTCGGCGTGTCCGGCGCCCTGGGCACCGGCGCGGTGGCGACGGCGGCCTTCGCCGGTGCCCTGATCGCCGCCGTCGTCGTCCTGGCCCTGGCCGGCGCGCGCACCCGGTCGCTGCCGACCACCCGGACCGTGCTCGCGGGCATCGCCGTGGGACAGATGTGCGGGGCCTACACCTCGTTCGTCGTGCTGGTCCTCGGGGACCGCGACGCGGCGCGCGGTGTCATGGAGTGGACGCTGGGCTCGGTCGCCGGCGTGCGGTGGCCCACCGCCGTCTTCCTGACGGCGGTCGCGCTGGCCGGTGTCACGGTCCTGGCCTCATCGGCCCGCGACCTGGACGCCTTCGCCTTCGGCGAGACCGCCGCCCGCTCCCTCGGCGTCCACGTCGAGCGCACCCGCTGGGTCCTCGTCGCCACCGCGGCGCTGGTGACCGCGTGCCTGGTCGCCAACACCGGCGTCATCGGGTTCCTCGGCCTGGTCGTACCGCACGTGGTCCGGCTCGTCTGCGGCCCGCGCCACGCCCTCCTGCTGCCCGTGTCGGCGCTGGTGGGCGCGTCCCTCCTGGTGGGCGGCGACATCGTGGCGCGCTCGCTCCTCCCCGACCGGGAGATCCCCGTCGGCGTCATCACGGCCGGGCTCGGAGCGCCCTTCTTCGCCTGGCTGCTGTGGCGCCAGGGGCGGGCCGACGGGAGCGGGCAGTGACGGCGACGCCCGCCGGGCTGCGTGCGGAGGGCCTTCGTGTGCGCATCGGCAGAGCCACGCTGCTGGACGAAGTCTCGCTCGCGTTCGCCCCCGGCCGGGTCACCGGCCTGCTCGGACCCAACGGCGCCGGGAAGACCACCCTGCTGCGCGCGGTCGCCGGGCTGACCCGGCCGAGCGCGGGACGGGTACTCCTGAACGGTGAGGATCTCCACGCGCTCACGGCCCGCCGACGAGCACGCCAGGTGGCCTTCATGGAGCAGCAGGCGGACACCCGGCTGTCGCTGTCGGCCCGTCAGGTCATCGACCTCGGACGCACCCCGCACCGCGGCCGCTGGCCCGTCCCGGCGGACGCCGCCGACGACGCCCACGAGCGGGCGGTGTTCGCCGGTGCCGTCGCGGCGGCCGATGTCGGCCACCTGCTCGACCGGTCCTGGCCGACGCTGTCGGGCGGCGAGCGCCAACGGGTCCAGCTCGCGCGGGCGCTGGTGCAGGAGCCGGGAGTGCTGCTGCTCGACGAGCCCACCAACCACCTCGACCTGCGCCACCAACTCGGCTTCCTCGGCACCGTGCGCGGGCTGGGCATCACCACGGTGGCGGCGCTGCACGACCTCGAACTCGCCGCTGCCTACTGCGACGAGGTCGCCGTCCTGCTCGACGGCCGACTGGTCGCCCACGGGCCCGGCTCCGACGTGCTCACCTCGCCCATGATCGCGCACGTCTACGGCGTCGACGCCACCGTGGAACGGCACCCCCAGCACGACCGACCGCACATCCGGTGGAACGGACTGCTCCACGAAAGGACAACGCCATGACCTCCCCGGTCCCGGAAGCCCTCGCCCGCCGCAGTGCCGTGCTCCTGGTCGGCATGTCGGTCGCGGAAGCCGTCCGCCGTGACGAACTCCTCCGGGCGGCGGCCTCGCACCGGGCCTCGATCGCGTTCCTGCAGCAGGCGGACCCCTCGCTGTCGGCCGAGCTGACCAGGCTGGCCGACGCGGGCACCGGGACCGTGGTCGTGATCGGCGTCCGACTCGCGGCCTCCGGCCCGGCCCATTCCTGGCTGCGGCGGATCGCCGCGCACTGGTGGCGCGAGCGCGCGGGCCACCGCCCCGAACTCCTCGTCGCGACCCGCCTCGCCGACTCGCCGGACGCGGTCGCCACGGTGGCCGGGGTGACGAAGGCCGTCACCGGCGGGGAACCCGGCCTCACGTCCACGGCCTGGGAGGACGTCCCCGGCCACCGGCACCAGGTCCTGGTGTGCCGCGGCCCGCGTTGCGCGGCCATGGGCGCGGAGGAGGGACTGCGCGCCCTGGTACAGGGGCTGACCGAGCAGGGCCTCGGCGACGACGACGTGCTCGTGACCCAGACGGGGTGCCAGTTCCCCTGCAACCAGGCCCCCGTCGTCAGTGTGCAGCCCGACGACGTCTGGTACGGGAAGGTCGACCCGGCTGCCGCGCACCGCATCGTCACCGAGCACCTCGCCGGCGGACGGCCGGTGGAGTCCACCCGGCTCCCCCGCCACCGGAAGGAGCGGGCGGACCACCACGGCTGATCACGATCACCGGCGCGGGAGCGGAGTGAACTCCGTTCCCGGCCCGCGGCGATCCACCCACGGCGCGGTGAAGCAGGCTCGTCGGCATCCCCGACGGCATGGTCTTCCACGGCCCCGCCGCCCGGCCCGTTGCGACCCCGCTCCCGCACCACCCGCACCAGGCCCTCGAACTGCCGCCTCCGCAGACCCGTGAACGTCTCCACCGTCCGGAACGAGTTTGAGGACCCCCCGGTCCCGGCTCTCAGTCCCGGACGCCCAGCAGGAACTCCGGGTACAGGTTCACGGTCTGATCGACCAGCCCGTGCAGCCCCGCGACGTACTCGCCCACCCCGCCGGCCTCGTCGATACTCGCGTGCAGCCCGTCGACCAGCGGCCTGGCAACCGCTGCGAACGCCCGCAGCCGGCTCGGCTCGGTCAGCTGCGCCGCGAACTCCTCCCGGGCCGCCGCGGAGTCCGCGCACCCGGCCAGCAGCTTCTCCGCCACCGCGCGCTCCGGCTCGGACAGCGACTGCAGATACTGCACCACCATGAAGGTGGCCGTCCCGTTGCGAAGGTCCTCGTATCGTCCCGAGGAGATGTCCCGCTGGTCGTTGACCAATTGCCGCAGCACGCCGAAACGCGCGCCGAGGTCGCGCCACGCGTCCACGCGCGCCTCATCGCACCCGGCCAGCACCGCGCCCATCGCTGCGGCCATGGCGTACGGGGCACCGGTCTTCCCCAGGTAGCCGGCCATGACCTCCTCGGCCGTCGCCGCCGCCGCGGTCGCCGTGAGGTCCGCGAGCTGCCCGGCTATCGCCCGGTGCCAGGTGCGCGACAGCTCCTGGCGCAGCCGCAGCGCCCGCTCCGGGTCGTCGCGGCACGCCTCGTCGAGCGCCTCGGTCGCCAGGTGGCAGGCGATGCCGATCACGGCGAGCAGATCCTGGTCCGTACTGTCCGTGTCGGCTGCGGCGGACGGCCGGGGCCCGGCGTCGGACAGGTCGTCCAGGTAGCGTGCCGTGACCCACCACAGCACGTGCGCCACCGCCGCGGGCTCGGCCGGCGCCGGGTCTCCGGAGTGTGTCCCGTGCACCAGGAACGGCAGCGCGACGATTCCGTCCACGGCCGGCCCCGAGCCACGCCCGGCGATCCGGTCCAGGAAGCCGGTCAGGGCCCGCCCCATCGCGCGGTCGGCGGCTGCGCCGGGACCGGCCGAGCCGGTCAGCCCCTCGCCCGTGCCGCGCAGCCGCCGCAGCACAGCGTCCGAACTCCAAGTGGGTGCGCTTGCCGTCAAGGTGTCCTCCGTGTGAATGGCCGGGCTCTTGAATTCGTTCGAAGAGTCGAGAATCAAGGTACGGAGACACTAGTACCGCAACGGTGCTTACCGTGACGGCTATCGGGTTCTCTCGTTGAACTGCTCACGGGTGGGGACACATCCGAGGTTGATGCTCGTCGTCGGTCGGACGGGCTGGCCAGCCCGCATGAGCGGTCTTCTCACCGGTTCGCGCGGAGCGAGCCGCGGGATTCGGCGCCGGACGGTTCCAGCAGCGCCGGGGCGGCCCGCCTCACCAGTGGACCGATCCCGGCGTCGAGTTCGGTGATCTCCTCGTCCATCGCCTGGTGGCGTCGGGCCAGGCGTCGCAGTGACGCCCGGGTCGCGGCCAGCGGCGTCGAGAGGCCGTCACCGGGCCGCAGGCGGGCGAGCGTGCGTATCAGTGCCGCCCGGTTGAGGCCGGCGGCCTGCTCGCGCAGCATCGCCGGCGCCGCGACGAGCAGGGCGACGTCTGGGCCCGGTTCGCCCAGCTACGCGATGCCCCCACGCCCGTGACCTCCGAGCGGGCTACCGCCCTGACCGCCTCCGTACAGCACCTGATGCGCCTCGACACCTGGGCACTCACCCGCGAGACCGCCCCGCTCGCCCACCACGCCACCTGGGTCCACGCCTTCCAGCAGGCCGGCCAGGACCTCGCCCGCCTCGCCCGCGACGGCGTTCTCACCCGCGGCCTGCGCGCTGTCCTCGCCCACCACATCGTCTTCCACGCCAACCGCGCCGGCCTGCCGGTCGAACACCAATCCGCTTTGGCCGCCCGGGCGTTGGACGCCGTCTTCCATTCCACCGAGGGCTCCAAGCCCTCGGGATCCACCATCCACACAACCACTAGGGTCACCGACATGACTACTCTCAGCAACGAAGCCGGATCGGCCGAACAACTCCGCAGCGGGCTCGCCACCCGTCTGCTCGACCAAGGAGCCATCCGCACCGGGGCGGTCGAGGCCGCCTTCCGCGCGGTGCCCCGCGAGTCGTTTCTGCCCGGCTTCCCGCTGGACGCCGCCTACGCGGACAACCCCACCTGTACCAAGGCCGACGGCTCCGGCACCCGGATCAGCGCCGCGTCCCAGCCCGCGATCGTCGCCCTGATGCTCGAACAGCTCGGCGCGCGGCCCGGTGAGAAGGTCTTCGAAGCCGGGGCCGGAACCGGCGTCAACGCCGCCTACCTGGGCCACATCGTCGGACCCGGCGGGCACGTGGTGACCGTGGACGTCGACGAAGACCTCGTCGACGGCGCCCGCAAGCACCTGGCCGAGGCCGGCATCACCAACGTCGACGTCGTCCTCCGCGACGGCGCGCTCGGGCACCCGGACGGCGGCCCGTACGACCGCGTGATCGCCACGGTGAGCACCAGCGAGATGCCCACGGCCTGGCTCCAGCAGGTCAAACCCACCGGCCGGATCGTCCTCCCGATGCGCCTGCGTGGCACCGCCTCCCGGACCATCGCCTTCGAGCGCGGCGAGGGCGGCTGGGTGTCGGTCGACGACCGGCTCGCCGTCTTCATGCCGCTGCGCGGCAGCATGGACGACGCCCGCCGCACCGTCACCCTCACCCGCGAGGGCGACGTCACCCTCCAGGTCCACAAGGACCAGCACGCCGCCGTCGACGCCGAACTCCTGGCCGGCGTCCTCGACAGCGAGCGCCACGAGACGTGGACCGGCGTGACGATCCCGGCCGGCACCACCTACGAGTACCAGGACCTGTGGCTGGCCCTCACCCTCCCGAACTCGATCATGCGGATGAGCGTCACCGGCAACGCCCGCGAACGCGGCGTGAACCCGATGTTCGGCTGGGGCGCCATGGCCACCGTGGACGCCGGCTCCCTCGCCTACCTCACCCTGCGCCCGGGCACGCCCGCCGCCGACGGCCGCAAGACCTACGAGACCGGCGTGATCGGGCACGGCCCGGCGGGCGCCACCCTGGCCGACCTCGTCACCGGGCAGATCCGCACCTGGAACGCCGGCTTCCGCGACCGCACCCCGCGTATCGAACTCCCCGACTCCCCCGCCCCCGCGGACCCGACCGCCGGCCGCTTCGTCCTGGCCCGCCCGCACCACCCGATCACCGTCACCTGGGAGTAGCCCCCGTGCACCCGACCGGTCCCGTCGCCCGGCGCTTCCCGCTGGTCGCACGCCACCGGCCCGCGTGCCTGCCCCTGAACGCCCGTGTCGGCCGGCTCTGCGAGCTGGCCGACACGGCCTCCCGGCAGGCCGACCCGGGCCTCGCATCCACCGCCTTCAACCAGGCCGCCCTCCTCGCCTCCGACCTCGACCTGCCCGACTACGCCCGCGAACTCTGCCACCGCCACGCCGCCCTCTACCTCGCCCGTGGACCGCTCCCCGCGATGAGCGCCATCCGCGGCCTGGAGCCGATCGTCAACCTCGCGCGCCTCCACATCCGCGCCGGCCGCCACCAGCGCGGCCACCAGCTCCTCCTCGACCTCTACAGCGCCGTCATCACCGCCACCGGCACCGTCCTCGACGGCATCACCGTCCCCGCACGCCTCACCGAGACCGACCAGCAGCGCGGCGAGGTCCGCACGTGGCTGTGGCGCGTCGTCATCGCCGACGGCACCCGCGCCCTCACCTCCGCCGGCCGCTGGACAGACGCCCTGCGCCACATCGAAGAGCACCAGGGCATCGGCCGGCGCATCCTTGACGGCCGCCAGACCGCCGTCCTCGCCGCCGCTACCACCGGCAACCTGCCCGGCGCCCTCGCGCTCCTGGACGGCACCGAACCGGGCGCGCCCTGGGAAGACGCCGTCACCTCGGTACTCACCGCGCTGTGCCGCCCCGGAAACCAGGAAGCCGCCGAAGTCGCCGTAGCTCAATGCCTCACCTACGAACCGGACCAGGGCCTGGCCGTGTTCTCCACCCGCCTCGCCCTGACCGCACTCGATGCCACAGGCCCCGACTCACCGGCAGCCCAGCATCTACTCAATCAGCTGACCAGCCGAACGAGTGAATCCGGCGACGGCTACGCACTGCGCGACCTCCTCGCCCACGAGGGCCTCGTCAACCGTCTCGCCCCCGACCGGGCCACCACACTCAATCGAATCCTCGCCACCTGCGGCCTGGGCTCCGCCATCCTCCCCAGGCCCATAAAGGACCGGCTTGAGACCGGTCTGGATCTAGCCCGGGAAGCGATCGAAAGATCCCCCTTCGACTCCAGGTCGCCCGACAGTGATCCGCTTGATCGCCACCACAGCCGGCCGGTCCCGGCACCCGAGGCACATCCCTGACTTCACCTGCTGATCAGCCCGCTTGACCAGCCGGGCACCGCACGTAGTACTCGTGTCACCGCCCACTACTCCCTAAGGTTTTCCGATGCCCGAGAAGGTCACCAAAGAGAAGGTGCTCGTCTACATCGTGCGCGACGGGCGGCTGCTGGTGTTCCGGCACACCGACTACACCTACGAGGAGGTCGGCATCCAGGTCCCGGCCGGCAGCATCCGGCCGGGCGAGACCCCGGAGGCCGCCGCCCTACGGGAGGCCCGGGAGGAGACCGGGCTCACGGACTTCACGATCGTGCGCAAGCTCGGCGAGACCGAGTACGACATCAGCCCGTACCGGTTCGAGATCCAGCACCGCCACATCTTCCACCTGGAGCTCACCGAGCCCACCCCGGAGCGGTGGACGAGCCGGGAGGACCACGACGGCGAGCAGGAGCCCACCCGCTTCGAGTGCTTCTGGATCCCGCTGGAGGCCGCACACATCCTCCAATCCGGCCACGGCGCCTTGCTCGGACGCCTGTCCGACTAGGGCGCGTATTTGGTTGTGATCAATGGATGGCGCTGGTGAGGTCCTTGATCCAGATCATCGCGCCGCGAGGGTGGAGGCCCGCGAGGTAGCTCGTAGGGGATTTGTCGCAGCCGGACACCCTTATGACCCAGTCCTACGCACACGCCCCTGTCACGACGCTGTCCGCCGCCAACGGCATCCGGTACGCCTACCGCGAGGTCAGCGAGGGCGGGGTGCCGTTGGTCCTGCTCATGCGCTTCCGGGGCAACCTCGACAACTGGGACCCGGCGCTGGTCGACGCCCTGGCCCGGGGCCGGCGCGTCATCGCCTTCGACAACGCCGGCGTCGGTGGCAGCACCGGCACCACGCCGGGCACCGTCGCGCAGATGGCCGTGGACGCCCTCGCCTTCCTCGACGCCCTGGAGCTGACCCGGGTCGACCTCCTCGGCTTCTCCCTGGGCTCCTTCGTGGCCCAGGAGATCGCGCTGATCCGACCCTCAGCGGTCCGGCGCCTCGTGCTCGCCTCGGCCGCGCCCCAGGGCGCGCCCGGCATGCACGGCTGGGCGCCCTGGGTCATCGATGCCGTCGGCACCCCCGAGATCGATCCCGCGAAAGTGCTCGACGTCTTCTACACCCGATCGCCCGAGAGCCGGTCCGCCGGCGAGAAGGCCTTGGGGCGGATGTTCTCCCGGGCCGAGCTGGACACGCCCACCACCTGGCAGACCCGCCAGGCCCAGTACGACGCCGTCACCGCGTGGGGCACCCCGGGCCTCGCGCTCCTGGAGCGGGTCACCGCCATCCAGGCGCCCGTGTTCGTCGCCAACGGCGACAGCGACCCGATGATCCTCCCGCGCTACTCCCACCTGCTGGCCGGACTCTTCCCGGATGCCCGGATCAGGATCTACCCGGACGCGGCACACGGCTTCCTCTTCCAGCACCACGAGGAGTTCGCCACCGACGTCACCCACTTCCTCGACCGCACGTGAACCCCGCCCCATCGCCCTCGTTGACGGGAGAAGCCATGTCCTCCACCACCGCCACCGACCTCGGCTACGACGTGTACGTCGCCGACCCGCTGCCGATGCACGGCCCCGGGCCGCTGCCCGACGGACGGCCCCGTGCCTTCCAGCCCCTCGCGGTCACCCTCGTCCACGGCCGGCACGACGCCGTGCTCGTCGACCCGCCGCTGACCCGCGAGCAGGCCCAGGACGTCGGCGACTGGGTCGAGGCGAGCGGGAAGCACCTCACCCACATCGTCGCCACCCACGGACACGGCGACCACTGGTTCACCGCCGGCCTGCTCGCCGAACGCTTCGGCGCCCAGGTGGTCACCACCACCGGCGCCATCCCCCAGATGCACACCAACGTCCACGCCCGCGAGGTGCTCTGGGACGCGATCTGGCCCGGCCGGATCCCGCCCGCCCCCGTCACCGCCGTCACCGCGCCCGGCAACCGCCTCACCCTCGAAGGACACGACCTCCACCTCATCGAGGTGGGCCACGCGGACAGCGCCGACAGCGCCGTCCTGCACGTACCGGACCTCGACCTGGTGGTGGCCGGCGACGTCCTCTACAACGGCGTGCACATGTACCTCGCCGAGTCCCCCGACGGCGACCTCGCCCCCTGGCGCAAGGCCATCGACACCGTCGCCGCACTACGACCGCGCCACATCGTCGCGAGCCACCAGAACAAGCACCTCGACGACGACGCCCAGCGCCTCATCGCCGAGACCCGCCGCTACCTCGACACCGCCGAGGCCACCCTCGCCGCCCACGACACCCCGACCGCCTACTTCCACGCGATGCTCCGCCAGTACCCCGACCACCTCGGCCCCACCGTCCTGTGGGTCGGCGCCCGCGCCCTCCACCTCGCCCGCGAGGGCGGCGACCCGGTCCAGAACCTCGTCGCGGCCTGGCGGCAGTAGGCCCACCCGACGGGGGCGGTGCACGGTGGCGATCGCAACGCCGGTGGGACTCCTGCGACGGATGAGGCCTTCACCTCCGGCACCGGGCCCGGCCCGCGGCCCGGTCAGGGCGGCGGACCGGTGTCGGGCCGGAAGGCGGCACCCCCGCGGTCGGTGCCGCCGGTGAGGTCCAGCGCGTGTCCGGTCCAGGTGCGGAAGGTGCGGGCGCCGAGGCGTTCGTAGAAGCCGCCGGTCGCCATGGCGTTGGTGGAGTCGACGTCCATGACGGCCCACCGGTAGCCGCGCTCCTTCGCCCGGGCGAGCGTGTGGGTGAACACGGCCCGGTACAGGCCCCGCCCGTGCAGGTCGGGGCGGGTCCCGGCGTTGGCGAGGTACAGCTCGCGTTCCCGCCCCGCTTCGGCAAGTTCGGTGGACAGCAGGTAGCAGAGGAGTTCCCGGCCGTCGGCGGAGAGCAGCAGGAAGGAGGACTCGGGACGGAAGTACGGGCTTCCGGTCACGGAATGGCGCCATGCCTCGGGCGTCATCGGGACGCTGCCCGGGTTGTGGGCGAAGATCTCGTTGCGGGCCGCCAGCAGCAGCGCGTCGTAGTGGTCCTCGAACGGCACCAGCACGGTCCCCGGCGGCCGCACCGGCCCGGCCGCCGGCCCGTGCTCCGCCAGGTCGAGCCGCATGCCCCGGTAGGTCCGCACCCGCCGGTAGCCCGCGGTGTCGAGCGCCTCGGCGAGCCAGCGCCGGTGGCCGTGCGTCCGGACGTGGAGTTCCAGCGGGGTGCTTCCGAAGCTCTCCCGGTGTCGGCGAACCGCGGCGCGGTGGCACCGGGAGAGCAGGTCCGTCATGGTGGCGGCCATCCGGTGGGCGGGGTGCACCGCGAGGTCCAGGGTCATCTCGTGGACGGGGTCCGCGTGTTCACGCGTCCGGGTGACCGCGTACGCCACCGGCTCCGGTCCGGCCCAGGCCGACGCGGTGCCGGCGGCCAGGTCGATGCCCGGAGCCGCCCAGTCGTCGAGCAGGTCCCGCGCGTCGCGCCGGTCGTCGGTGCGGTCGGCCTGCTCGCAGGCCGCCAGCAGCCCGGCCACCCGCGCGGCGTCACCCTCGGCGAGCGGGCGCCAGAGCAGCTCACTCACCGCGGGCCGCCGCGAGTCCGCGCTCGCCGGGCACCACGACCTGCCCGTCGGTGACCAGCATGAACCGCTCCAGGCCGGGCACCAGCACGTTGACCACGGCGAGGTCCGGTGTGACGTGGTGATTGCGCTGGTAGACGGAGAAGCCGTGGTCCGCCAGCAACGCGAGAAGCTGGTCGAGGTGTCCTGCCGGGGTGTCGGGCACCGCCGTTGGCTCGAACGGCCGGACCTCGGCGGTGGCCAGGGCAGCGGTGAAGTCGGACAGGTAGCAGGCGTGCAGCGCCGGATAGGGTCCGGTGTCGTCGCGCTGCTCGGGAAGGAAGTGCGCGTACTGCTCGCGCAGACCCACGGTGCTGTGCAGCTGGACGAGTTCGCTCACCGCGCGGGAGATCGCGTACTCGCGGGACAGCGACGCCCCCCAGCCGCAGATCCGCGCGGGCTGCCCCGGGGGTGCGCTCTGGTAGGCCGTGTACGCGGGCACCCCCAGGTCGGTGGTCATGTCGATCAGGTGCACCGGGCGGCCGGTGCGGGCGGTGGCGAAACCGAGGAGCGCGGCCGGGCCCGGGGGCAGCGTCTCCGGCTCGACCACGACGAGCCGGCGCGCGGGCTGGCGCAGGAAGCTGCCGATCAGCAGCATGGACAGCGCGTCCCGCTCGATCAGTTCGTTGATCGCGTGCACCGCGGCCTCGACCGGATCGGCGCCGGCGGCCCAGCCGTTGTTGACCGAGTAGCGGCCCACCGACCGGTAGTCGTAGGTGTCGCCGGCCTGGCGGCGCAGGTCCTCCCCCGCCGGTCGCAGGTACTCGGGCATGGAGAGGAAGAGCGGGACGTCGATGTCCGGGCCGCCGTCGACCGAGCGGTAGGGCAGGCACCCCAGCGGCCGGTCCGGCCCCTGGGCGAGCAGTGCGGCGGCGACGTCCCGCCCGAGCGGGCCGCCGGCGACGCGGTGGGCGGAGGCCAACCGAATCTCGGAGGCGGCGAGTCCGTCCACCCCGCTGAGCTGGTGTTCCAGAGCCTCGAACAGCGCCCCGGCACGGGCCTCGGCCCGGCTGCCCTTGCCCAGCCCGAGCCCGGTGCGCAGCGGTTCGCCGCCGCGCCGCAGGACGCATCGCCACGTCCCGGGGCTGCCGTCGAGGACCGGCGCCAGATCGGCCTCCAGCCCCAGGGCGGCGATCGCGGACGCGGCCCTCGTGAACGCCTGTTGCGGGGTGAGGCCGCGTTCCCCGCACTGGGGAGGCGCGGTGTGGGTGGTGGTGGTCACGGGCATCCCGTCTGCTGAGCGGGGCGCGGTCCGCGACGGCCGGCCTACGGCCGGTCGCGGACCGGCACCCCTGGGCCTGCTGGCTCGAGGCTGCGTCAGCCCTCGTCGGTGGACTCGCCCGGCTCGGCCTGGCCACCGTCCGTCAGGAGCTCGGCGATGACGCGCCGCTCGGCCGCCGAGAGGACCACCTCGTCCGGGTGGAACTTGTCGCGGTCCTGGAATCCGCCCATGGGAACTACCTCCTGGAACTCGTCGGCCGGCCACCGGGCGGCGGCCGGGCACGGGCCGCACGGCGTCCGGTGCGCACACGACCCGCCACTCATCGTGACCAGTCGACAGCGTCGTGTGAATGCTTGCCCGTCCGCGCAACTTGCGCGAGAGTCCCGCACATGGATGCACCACCGTCCGCACCCGCTTTCGGCGCCGCCCCGGGCGATCCCGTCAGCGAGACCCTCGAACTCACCGACGTCCGCTGCGCCCTGTCGCGCGGCCTCACGGCCGCCGGCACCTGGTCCCTGGCCTTCCCGGCGCCGGGCCGACTCAGGATCCAGGCCGTGCTGCGGGGCGCCGTCTGGCTGACGGTGCAGGGCGCCGGTCAACCCGTCCGTCTCGAAGCCGGCGAACTGGCCGTCCTGGCCGGCGACCGCGCGTATGCTCTCGCGAGCGACCCGGCGGTGCCCGCGATTGACGCGCTTCCCCTGCTCAGGGCCTCGACCGCGCCCTTCCTCCACGCCGGGGAGAGCGGCCGGGACACCGTCACCATCGGCGGCGAGCTGGAACTCGACACGGCCGCGAAGGACCTGCTGCTCGGCGCGCTTCCACCCGTGCTGCACGTCGGCGCCGCAACGGCCGACGCCGCCACCGCCTGCTGGCTCATGGAACAGACCTTGCGCGAGCTGTCCTCCGACCGCCCCGGCGCGTCCTTCGCCGCCGGCCACTTCGCCCCCTTGCTCCTTCTCCAGGTCCTGCGCGCCTTCCTCAGCGATGCGGACGCCGGCCCCTGCCCGCCGGGCCGGATGCGCGCCCTCGCCGACGAGCGCATCGCGCCCGCCCTGCGCCTGATGCACAGTGACCCCGCCCGCCCCTGGACCCTCGCCGAACTGGCCCGGGCCGCGGCGATGTCCCGCACCAGCTTCGCCAAGCGCTTCAAGGACGTGGCGGGTGTCCCACCGCTGGCCTACCTGCGCCGCTGGCGGATGCACCGGGCCGAGCACGCACTGCGCCGCGCGGACACACCGCTGGCGGCCATCGCCGCCTCTCTCGGATACGGCTCCGAGAGCGCCTTCAGCAATGCGTTCAAACGCACCACCGGCCTGTCCCCCCGCCGCTACCGGGAGACGGTCCGCTCCGCGTGAACCGCCGGACCGCCGTCGCGTGACGGGCGGTCGGACAGCTCCGTCCACAGGTCGAGGAAGGCCCGCAGCGGCGCACCCGGCCGGGTGCCCGCCCGCCAGACGAACACCTTCCGCAGGCGGATGGCGGGCTCCAGCGGCACGACGGTGAAACGCCGGTCGGCCGCGAGGGCCGGACTCGCGCGGGAGGTCAGGGCGACACCGATCCGCTCGGCGACCAGGGCGAGTTGGAGGGCGACGTCGTTCGTCGCGTAGGCGATGTCCAGCCGAAGCCCCTGCGCGGCGAAGGCCCGGCGGATGAACGCGTGCACCCCGCTGTCGGGACCGTAGCTGATGACCGGACTCCGGACCGCCTCGTCGAGGGTCATCGGACGGTTCGCGGACCGGCTTCCGGCCGGGAGGACCGCGACGATCCGGTCCTCCAGCAGCACGCGCGAGGCGACGGCGGCGGGTTCGCCGTCCGGTGGCCCCGCGACCACAGCCGCGTCGACCTCCCCGTCGCGAACCTTCGTCAGCAGCGAGGGGCTGGACGCCCCGGCGAGGCTCACCGCGACCCGCGGATACCGGCGGTGGTACTCCCCCAGCAGCCGGGGAACGACGGTCCCTTCCAGGCCGCCGACGGTCCCCAGCGCGAACGAGCCGCCGAGCAGACCGGACCGGTCCGCGAACTCCAGGACGGCCGACGCGGCCGCCGCCAGGCAGGCGCGGGCGTGCGGCAGCAGGGCGGCGCCGCCGGACGTGAGGACCACCTGCCGGGGCAGCCGTTCGAACAGGGGCTCCCCCAGTTCCCTCTCCAGGGCCTGGATCTGCTGGCTGATCGCGGGCTGCACGACATGGCAGCGGGCCGCCGCCTTCGTGAACGACCGCTCCTCCGCTACCGCGACGAAGTACTCAAGGGTACGGAGCTCCATGGCCGACAAACTACCAACTGCCCAGCTGAGAAATCATATTGCGACCGCATCCGACTTTCCGGGCGCCGGTACGCGCCTTGTGCGATCAGCGATCGTGACGGCTGCCATCACCACTGCGTATTGGACGCGCGCGGCCGGGGCGCCGAGCCTGGTGACAGGGTGTCAGCCGGACCCGCGGCCCGACGAAAGGGCGAGGACAGACAGATGAGAGTGACCGTCGTCGGCGGCGGCATCGCCGGGCTGACCTGCGCCCTGAGCCTGCACGCCGCCGGCTTCGCGCCACGGGTGTACGAGGCGGCGCGGAAGGTCGAGGCGGTCGGCGTCGGCATCAACCTGCTGCCGCACGCCGTGCGGGAACTCTCCGAACTCGGCCTGGGGGGCGAACTGGCCTCCGTCGCCCTGCCCGCGCACCGGCTCAGCTACCGCGACCGGGCGGGCCGGACCGTCTGGGAGGAACCGCTGGGCCGCGCGGCCGGGTACCGGTGGCCGCAGTACTCCGTGCACCGCGGCCGGCTGCAGTTGCTGCTGCTGGCGGCGGTGCGCGAGCGGCTGGGACCGGACTCGGTCCGTACCGGCCTGCTGTTCCAGCGCTTCGAGCAGAGCGCGGACGGCGTGCGCGCCCACTTCCTGGACCGGTCGAGCGGTCTGCCCGTGGCCGACGACGCCGAGGTGCTGGTCGGCGCGGACGGCATCGACTCCGTGGTCCGCAGGCGCCTGTACCCGCACGAGAGCTCCCCACGCGGGAACGGCGTCCACATGTGGCGTGGAGTCGCACCGCACCCGCACGTCCTCGACGGCCGGTCGATCGTGGTGGCCGGAGGAACCCCCGGCGCGAAGTTCGTCGCCTACCCCATCGAGGACCCCGCGACCGCGGGCGCCGACGCCCTGGTGAACTGGGTGCTGGAGGTCCGGCACGGGCCGGCCGCCCCGCCTCCCGGCGGCCCCGGCCGCCGCGTCGGCGCGGACGAGGCCCGCGCCGGGCTGGCGTCGTGGAACCTGCCGTGGATCGACCTCGCCGCGCTCGCCGAACGCTCCTCGGCGGTCTTCGAGTACCCGATGACCGACCGCGACCCGCTGCCGCGCTGGAGCTTCGGGCGGGTCACCCTCCTCGGCGACGCCGCACACCCGATGTTCCCCATGGGCATGAACGGCGGCTCGCAGTCCGTCGTCGACAGCCGGGTGCTGGCCTGGTGCCTCGCCCGGGACGACGACGCCGAGGCCGCGCTCCGCCGCTACGACCGGATGCGCCGGCCGACTGTCAACGCGATCGTGCTGGCCAACCGGGACCTGGGACCGGAGAAGACCATCGCGCTGGCCGAGGAGAACAGCGGGGCGCTGCCCGCCGGGGAGGCCGAGAGGATCGCGACCCGCTACAAGCGGCTGGCCGGAGCCACCGTGACCGAGGTCAACACCCACCCGTCCTGGACGGTCCCCGCCGTCGCCGCCGCCCGGGAACGAAACCGTGGGTGAGAGAGCGGCACTCGCGGCGCGGGAACCTCACACCGCTTCGGCGAGGGCGCTACGCCTCAAGGGTCTTCGCGGCGTCGCGGATGACGTCGAGGACGAAGTCGGGGTGCGAGAGCATCGGCACGTGGCTGCTGTCGACGGCGTAGGTCTTGGCGCCCATGCGCTCGGCGGCGGCCCGCTCCAGCTCCGGGTTCACGGTGCGGTCGTTGTTCGCGACGATGTACCAACTCGGCTTCGTGCGCCAAGCGGTGCCGGGGACCTGCTGGTCGAACAGGTCGGGGACCGGCACGGCACCCGTCGCGAGGACGAGCTTCTGCTCGGCTTCCGGCAGATCGCCGCAGAAGTCGCCGATGCCCGACTCCAGCAGCCAGATGCGGCCGTCGGCGACGTCGATGTGATCGAAGACGGGTGTGCGGGCGAACTTGTCCTGCTGGTCCTGCGAGGTCTCCTCCTCGCTGGGGGCGAGCGCGGCGATGTAGACCAGGGCACCCACCCGGTCGTGGGTGCCGGCCTTGGTGATCAGGGTGCCGCCGTAGGAGTGGCCGACGAGCACGACCGGACCGGGGACGTGATCGATGGAGCGGGTCACGCATGCGACGTCGCCCTCGAGGGAGTCGAGTCCGTGCTGCGAAGCGGACACCTGGTGGCCCTCGGCCTGGAGCGCGGGGATGAGCTTGTTGAAGCACGACCCGTCGGCCCAGAGTCCGTGGGCGAAAACGATGCTGGCCCTGCCGGCCATGATCTTCCTCCTTCGTGGACATCAAGCCATGACGGCATGACTTCACTGCGTATCGACACTATGACTCATCGCAGTGGGCCGCGCCCGCCGAGTCGGCCGACGCGGCCGTTCCGGGGGCGAGCGCGCTGTTCCCCGCAGCTGCCGGGGTGTGGGCATGAGGACTGCCCGGCCTCGTCCACCTGGCGGGCTACGCCGCCGTCAGCGCTCCACCGTCATTTCGCGCAGCCCCTCACGGGGGAAGAACGGCAAGGTCGACCGCAGGCCGGCGCGCGCACTTGCCGAGCGGCTCTCGGGAACGCCCCCGGGACGGTGGGCCGAACGGACCCCCGGAGGCCCGGGGCCGCCGATGAGGGGACGGACCCGGGCCGTGGCCGTGTCAGCCGACCGACCTGGCGGCGTCGTGGATGAGGTCGGCCACAACGCCGGGGTGGCTGAGCATCACGACGTGCGAGGAGGTCGGCGCTTCGACGACCTTGCGGGCGTTGGCGCGGGCGTACATCCAGCGCTCACACGCCGGCGGGATCGCCTTGTCCCGGCCGGCGACCAGGCCCCAGACCGGGATCGTCCGCCAGGCCGCGGCCGTCGTCGGGTAGGTGAACGAGTCGGCGTCGAACGGCCGTTGGGTGGCCTGGAGGATCCGGAAGTCGGCCTTGGAGAGGTCCGCGGCGAAGGCCGCCTGACCGTCCTTGCCCAGGTAGAACTCGGTCCCCCTCGTGCCGTCGGCCTTGGTGTACGGCACCGGTACGCTCACCGGGAGGACCTCGCTCCCCGGGAACTTCCCGATGAGTTCGCCCTGCGTCTCACCCACGTCGGGCACGAACGCGGCGACGTACACCAGGGCCTTGACGTTCGCCTTCCCGGCGGCGGCGTTGGTGATGACCGTTCCGCCCATGGAGTGGGCGACCAGCACGACCGGTCCGGCGATGCTGTCCAGCAGGCCGGCGATGTAGGGCGCGTCGGTCGGAATGCCGCGAAGCGGGTTGGATCCGCAGACCGTGGGGTAGCCCCTGCGTTGCAACTCGCCGATGGTGGCGTTCCAGCACGACGAGTCGGCGTAGCCGCCGTGGACCAGGACGATGGTGGGCCGCGCTCCCGGCCTCCGCTCTCCGGCGCTGTCGGTCTCGGCGGCGGCTGCCTCTCCGGCGCCCGTCGACAGGGCGGCCGACCCTGCCAGCGCCGCTCCCGCGGCCAGTACCGTCCGGCGGGTGATTTCCGTACTCATGGGACTCCTCCTGGGTGGGGGCGGGGGACCACCGGGCCGGCGTCAGCCGCGCGCGGCCCGCTTGATCAGATCTGCGGTGGCGGCGGCCTGCGAGAGGTACACCGAGTGGCTGCCGGGTACCTCGACGGTGGTGGCACCGATCCGCTCGGCCATCGCGCGCTGGGCGGGCGGCGGGATCATCCGGTCGTCGGCGGCGACGAGGTACCAGGACGGCTTGAAGCGCCAGGCGGGCCGGGACACCGCGCCGTTGAGGGCCTCCAGGCCCCAGGGGACCTGGGAGTCGGCCATGAACCGGGCCCGGGCCTGCGGCAGGTCACCGGCGAAGGCTTCGGGGAACGCGTCCCGGTCCAGGAGGAGGAAACCCTCGACCGGCGGCAGGATGGGCGGCACCGGTGCCCCCGGCGGCGGGTCGGCGATCAGGGTGGCGACCGACTCTCCCTGGTCAGGGGCGAACGCGGCGATGTAGGCCAGCGCCCTGACCTTCTCGTGGGTGCCCGCCTCGGTGATCACCGCGCCACCGTAGGAGTGTCCGACCAGGGTGACCGGACCGGGCATCCCCTCGATCACGTGGCGGGTGACGTCCGCGTCGCCCTCCAGGGAGAAGGTGGGGTTCTGGACGACGGCCACGTCGTAGCCGTCGTCCTTCAGCACGTCGTAGACGCCCTGCCACCCGGAGCCGTCCACGAAGCCTCCGTGGACGAGTACGACACTGCCGCGTGCCTGATCCATCGTTCCTCCAGCCGCCTGTGGAACCGGGTGCCCGGCCCCGCAGGCGACGGTAGGGGCGCCGGCGGAGCGGCCGCTCCCGTCAAATGACGTAGGGGCGCCGGCGGGCCGGCCGAGGCGGACCGGAGGACCGACACCGCCCGTCCGCACCTGCTTCCGCCCTGGCTCGCGGACATTCCCCGCGGCTTCAATGGAGGCATCCGGAACGCCCGAGGTGGAGGCACGGCATGAGGGACGAATCGGCCCCGGACACGACACCGGACGACCCGCCCGGGTCGCTGGTCGGCCGGTCACCGGACCTGGCCCGGTTCGACGAGTTCATCGCCGCCGTCCCGGAATCGGGCGGGTCCGTGGTGCTGTTGGGCGAGCCCGGGGTGGGCAAGACGGCGCTGCTGGGCGCCGTCGCCGGCAGGGCGACGGCCCAGGGGATCCAGGTCCTGCGCGCCACCGGCGTCCAGTACCGCGCCCGAACGAGCTACTCGGCCCTGTCACAGCTGCTGACGGCCACGCACGAGCTGCGTCGCGCCGCGACCGGGGCTCCTGCCCTGGCCACGGTTCTGGGCATCGAGCCGGGGATCGTCCCCGGCCCTGACGCGGTCGCCGAGGCCGTGGTCCTGCTCCTCAAGAGCATGTCCGACCACCGGCCGGTCCTGCTGGTCCTCGACGACGTGCAGTGGCTGGACCGTTCCAGCGCCGCGGTCCTGGAGCGGGTCGCACGCCGACTCCCGGGGAGCGGCGCGGGGTTGGTGTGCGCCGCCAGAGCCGGGGAGGAGGGCTTCTTCGACCACGGCGGACTACCGGTCCACGAACTGGGCCCGCTGAGCCCGGCCGACTCCGAGGCGCTGCTGACCCGCCGGTTCCCGGCGCTGGCCGCCCGCGTCCGCCGTCGGCTGATCGCCGACGCCGAGGGCAATCCCCTGGCCCTGCTGGAACTCCCCGCGGCCCTGACCGACCCTCAGCGCACCGCGGCCGCGCCGCTCCCGCGGAGCATCCCGCTGACCCAGAGGCTGCAGGCGGCCTTCGCCGCCCGGGTCAGGACCCTGCCGGCCCCGACCCGGCACCTGTTGCTCGTCGCGGCGCTGGAGGGCAGCGGCAACCTCCAGGTGGTGCGACGCGCCGTGGCCGGCCGGTGCAGTCTGAAGCACCTGGCGCCGGCCGAGCGCGTGCGGCTGGTCCACATCGACGACGCCACCGGCCGGTTGAGCTTCCGACACTCGCTGATCCGCTCGGCCGTGGTCGACCTGGCCTCCAGTGACCAGCGGCGCGGCGTGCACCGCGCGCTGGCCGAGGCGTGGACCAGTGTGCCCGAGCAACGGGTCTGGCACCTGGCGCAGGCCTCGATCGGCCCCGATGCGGAGATCGCGGCCCTCCTGGAGGAGGTCGCCGAGGTCAGCGCCCGCCGCGGCGACGGGCCGAACGCGGTGGAGGCCCTGGTCCGCGCCGCCGGGCTGAGCCCGACCGGGGCGGAGCGCGCCCGTCTGCTGGCCGGCGCGGCGTACGTGGGCGCCAGCCTGACGGGAGGCCTGCGCGAGGTCCCCCGTCTGCTGGAGGACGCCCGCGAGGCGGACCCCGACGCCGACTCCCTCCCCCAGGCGATGGCGGCCTCGGTGTTCCTGCTCAACAGCTACGGTGATGTCGACACAGCCTTCCGGCTGCTCGGCGGGGCCATCGAGCAGCGACGGTCGGCCCGCAGCCCGGACGCGGCCCTGCCGGAGGCGCTGGCAGCGCTGCTCATGGTCTGCGTCTACGGCGGGCGTGCCGAGTTGTGGGCGGACTTCGACGTTCTGGCGGACGGACTCGACCCCGTGCCGGACACCCTCCACCTCATGCGGACCGTCTTCGGGGACCCGGCAAGGGCCCGGCCGTCGGACTGGGCGCGGCTCGACGCCGCGGCCGCGGCACTGACCACCGAGCGGGACCCGGTCCGGATCCTGAAGGTGGGCACCGCCTGCGCCTACGGCGACCGCCTGGGCCTGGTCGAGGAGTCGCTGCGGCGCATGGCAGCCGGGGGCGGCCGGGGCGAGAACATCCTCCCGGCGATCCAGGCCCTGTCCCTGCTGAGCAGCCACGCCTGGTTCTCCGGACGGTGGTCGGAGGCGCGGCGCCTCTGCCGTGAGGCGCTGGACCTCTGCGAGGAGTTCGACTGTCCGCTTCGATCCTGGACGGCGACGTTCACCCTCGGCTGCGTGTCCGCGGCCTGCGGCGACTTCGACGCCGCCCGCGCCTGCGCCGACCGGATGGACCAGTGGGCCGGCTCCCGGCGGGCCGAAGCAGTACGCCGGTACGCCGCGCAGGTCCGGGCGACGATCGCCCTGGCGCAGGGCGAGTTCGAGCAGGCGAACCGGCACCTGAGCGTCATCTCCGCACCGGGAACACTGGCGCCCTTCGTCGGACAGGCCCTGTGGGTCTTCCTCGACGCCGCCGAGGCCGCGGTGCGCACCGGACGACGCGACCGGGCGCTGAACCACGTGGCCGCCGCACAGGCCGCAGGCCTGGACACGGTCTCGCCGCGGCTGAGGATGGTCGTGCTCGCCGCAGCCGGTCTCGCCGCCCCGGACGACGACGAGGCCGTGTCGCGGTACCGGGAAGCGCTGGCGGTCGGCGGATCCGAGCGCTGGCCGTTCGAGCAGGCCCGGATCCGCCTCTACTACGGCGAACGCCTGCGCCGGGCCAAGGCCCCCGCGCAGGCCCGGAACCACCTGGCTGCCGCGAGGGAGGCCTTCGGCTGGCTCGGCGCCGCCCCCTGGGCCGAGCGCGCCGGCGCGGAACTGCGCGCCTGCGGCGCCCCGGCCCGCGGCGCCGGCGACCGCGGCCCGCTGACGCCGCAGCAGTGGGAGATCGCCAGCCTCGCCGCCCTCGGACTGTCCAACAAACAGATCGGCGCCAGGCTCTACCTCTCCCCCCGCACCGTTTCCACCCACCTCTACCAGGCCTTCCCCAAACTCGGCATCACCAGCCGGGCCGCCCTCCGCGACGCGCTGGAGGGAGTGGAACGCCCGCCGCGCTGACCGCCGACGGACGGATGCTCCCGATCAACCGCTCTTCGACGCAGGAGCGCCAGGCCCCGCTGGTGCTGGAGCCGGGCCACCACCGTCGGAGGGTCGTCGGAGGACGGAGTGCGTCGGCCGTTCGGACTCAAGGAGCGGCCGTCCCCACGAGGCCGGGCCACCGGGCTCGCGGGGACGGTCAGGGCATCCGGCGGTTTCCACCTTCGAACCCGGCTGCCGGCGGGACCCACGCGCCCAAGCCCGGACCAGCGGGTCAGAGCTCGGCGTGGTTCCAGTCGCCGGTGGAGCTGACCTGGCTGGTGACACCGATCAGCATCGCCATCCAGCGCTGCACGTCGCCGAAGGAGTAGAACATGCCGACCCCGGTGACGTTGACCGGCGGCGTGTTGGGGTTGTTGCTGACGTCGTAGGCGTACCGGGAGATCTGGTCCCAGGAGTTCTCCAGGTACTGCTGCCGCTCGGGGAGGCCCTGGTACACCGGCCGGTTGCCGCCCTGGATGTCCCGGGTGACGCCGTAGACATCCCAGAACCGCGCGGCCTCGGAAGTGAACTGGATCATGAACATCAGCGACCTGGCGACGTTCTGCTGCGCGGCGCCGTACGGGTAGCCCGTGCTCGCGAGGTTGTCGATCGAGGCCGTGAGGTCGTTCCACCCGATCGGCATCGACTCACGGCCGCGGCCCGCGGCCTGCCGCATGGCGTTGTAGTTGGAGCCGAAGGACAGCTGGCTGAGGCTGTGGTTCGGGGGCAGCAGCAGGTGGCCGCTCAGGGCCTGGAAGAGGTTGGGGAAGTCCGTGAAGTCGTTGAAGAAATAGGTCGTCCCGTTGGCCTGGCTGGTGAAGCCCCGCAGGTACAGGTCGTGCGGCGTGACCCAGAGCCACACCGTGCGGCCGTCCGGCGAGGTGAGGTCGATGCGGATCAGCCGACTGGTCGGCTGCGACTGGGTCTGCCAGACGCCGTTGCGGTACTCGTGCCCGGCGGCCTGCCGCAGGCTGTTGACGAAGGCGGCGTAGTTGTTCTGGGCGGAGGAGCCCGGCGAGCCCAGGTTCAGCCAGACGTGACCGATGTCGTGGTCGTTCACGTCGGCCCGGGCTGGACCCGGTGCCAGGAGAGAGGTCGCGAGTGCGACGAGAAGCGCCGCGAACACGAGGACGCGGCGGTGCAGCGGGCGGGTGGTGGACGAATCGGAAACTTCCGTGAGCATCTCGGTTCCCTTTCGAGGATGGGCGAGGGGACGGGAACCGGCCAGCGGCCGGTTCCCGCCCCCTGGCCGCTGCGTAGTTCCGATGAGTGAGCGGGAACACTGCGGCAGCATCGTCCTCGCCGACGGAGGCGTCGTGAACGGTTCCGGTCCCGGGTCCGATGCGGCCGCCGATTTCAGGTCCTCCCGCCTACGCCAAGAACATGACGGTGCGCCAGCCACACCATAGGAACGCTCCGCAGGCAGTCGCTTCCGTCATTTGACGTAGTTCGGCTGGCTCCGGGCGCCTTTGTCCAGTCGTGCGCGTCACGCAGGGCGGCGCGGAGAGTCACCCCGAGCTTCGGGAAGCACTGAAGGAGGCGTGTGGAGTCCATACGCGGTGAGAGGAACGGCCGTTCTCCGATCTCCCCGCCGGCGAGGCCGGGCACGGCCAGCGGCACCGCGCCTCTGCCGGCCTCAGGGACCGCGACATGCGCGAGCCGGGAACGCGGCGGCGCCCCACCGAGGGGACTGACTCACCATCAGAAAAGTCAGCAAAGAGTCAGCATTAAGCTGATCAAACCCTGCGGCACACAGTGACACCTGAGAATCAGGGCAGCCCCGATTTCCGCGCGCACCTCGAATCGGGAATCATCGGACCGGTACCTTGCACCAACGGCCCCAGCCGCCTGAAGTAGCCAACCAGCAGTAGAGCAGCGAACGTCATATGCGCCGCGTCTCCGCAGGTCAGCGCACCCGTCCGCGCGCCTTCAGCGGGATGTCGGGAAGCTCCGGCGCCCTCAGCCGGGCCCCGTCGTAGCCGTGGACTTCGCCGAATCGAATTCCCTTCTCCCAGTCGTTTCGTGCCTGTACGATCTCGTCACCGGATCGGCCGATGAAGTTCCACCACATGACGAGTTTCTCGGCGAAGGGTTCGCCGCCGAGGAGGAGGAAGGCGGCGTCGGTGGGGGCGTGGAGGGGGAGTTCGCGGCGGCCGGTGCCGAGGTAGAGCATGGAGCCGGGGCCGAGGCGGACGCCGTCGACGTCGGTGGTGCCGGACATGGTGAGGACGGCGTACTCGAAGTCGGGGTCGAGGGGCAGGCGCAGGCCGGTGCCGGCGGTGAGGGTGAGGTCGGCGCCGACGAGGGGGGTGTGGGTGGTGCCCGGGGAGGTGGCGCCGTCGAGGGTGCCGAGGATGACGGTGGCGTGCAGGCCCGGGGCGGTGACGGTGGGTAGCTCGGCGTGGTGCTCGAAGGCGGGCTCGCGGTGGCGGTGGGCGTCCGGGAGGGCGACCCAGAGCTGGGCGCCGTGCAGGAAGCGGGCGTGCGGGCGGGGGGACTCCTCGCTGTGGGAGATCGCCCGGCCGGAGGTCATCAGGCCCAGCTCGCGCGGGCGCACCGTCCGCAGGCTGCCCAGGCTGTCGCGGTGCAGCACCTCGCCGGCGTGCAGCCAGCTGACCGTCTGCAGACCCATGTGCGGGTGCGGGGGCACCTGCATGCCCGGCTCGTCCGCGATGTCGTCCGGACCGTAATGGTCCACGAAGCACCACGCGCCCACCATCCGCCGACCGAGGTTCGGAAGGAGACGGCGGACGACGGTGCTGCCGCCGAGGGCGGTCTCGCGCGGGGCGAGGAGTTCGTGGACGGCGCCGCCCGGGGTGTCGGCGCGGCCGCCGCGCACGGTCGGAGCGGCGGTGACGAGGTCGGATTCAGCCATGGTGGGCCCCGTTTCCGGAGGTCGAGGCGCGCGGGGCGGCCGGGACGATGGGGGTGCCGGCGGAGACGGCCCGGGTGACCGGGGTCCGGTCGGCGATGTCGAGCAGGCGGGCGCGCTGGGCGTCGTCGAGGTCGCCGATCAGGTCGATCCGCCGGGTGATGCGGACGGCCTTCTCCGGGCCCTTCTCGTAGCCGAGGTGGACGCGCACGGTGGTCAGCGGCCACTGCTTGCGCTGGGCGTACATCCGCAGGGTGATCGCGGTGCAGGAGCCGAGCGCGGAGAGCAGCAGGCCGACCGGGGTGGTGGCGGTGTCGGCGCCGCCGGCCGACTCGGGCTCGTCGGCGGCCAGCTGGTGGCGGCCGGAGCGGATGTCGACGCGGTAGTCGTCGGCGGTGCTGGTGGCGACGGCGCCCGCCGCGCGGACGAACTCCGGCCCGGCGGCCGGGACCGCGCCGGTCGCTTCGGCGGTCACAGGCCGAACCGCTCGCGCTTGGCGGCCGGGACGAGGTCGTGGTACTCGGGGTGCTTGGTGAGCCAGCCCCGGATGAACGGGCAGTACGGGAGCACGGCCAGCTCGTTGGCGCGGGCGTCGTCGAGCGCGGCGCGGGCGAGGATTCCGCCGAGGCCCTGGCCGCCGAATCGCGGGTCGATCTCGGTGTGGATGAAGGCGATCTCGTCCTCGTAGCGGTGATACTCGGCGAAGCCGGCGAGCTCCCCGTCCGAGGTGATCTCGTAACGGGACTTCTCGGGGTTGTCGGCGACGGCGGTCGTGCTCATTTCGTCCTCCTGGGGGTCGGGCCCTGGCGTCGGAAGTAATTTAGCATTCAACTAATGAGCGATCAAGACCGCCCGGCGCGAACCGGGCGGTGGGGCGGTCAGGAGAGCGTGATCGGCGGGGGCAGGGGGTGGCAGCCGTCCCAGGACGCGATCTGGCCGGGCGGGCAGGAGGTGGGGCGCGGCGGCAGGGTGGGAACCGGGCGCGGCGGGACGGTCCCCTGGTCCGGGCCGGGGCCCTCGGGCGGGTCGGCGGTCGGCTTGGGGGCCGGCTTCGGGTCGGCGGGCGGGGGCACCGGCTGGGCCGGCGGCTGGACGGGCGGGGCCGCCGGGGCGGAGGGGACGACGGGGACGTCGGCCGACGGACTCTCCGACGCGCTCGGCACCGTCGGGACCGGCGAGGCGCTCGGTGAGGCGGACGGCGAAGCGGTCGGTGGGGCGGAGGGGGACGGCGCCGGCTCCACGGCGTCCGAGCCGCTCATCGCCCAGCCGCCCGCGCCCACCAGGGCCGCCGTGCACACGCCCGCCGCGACGCCGATCGCGATGCGGCGGCGCCGGGGCGTTCTCCCGTCCGGATCCGGATCCTGTGACTCCTGTGACTGCGCCTGCTTCCGCAGCTGGTCTTCCCGCACCGCGCCCCGCCCTGTTCGATCTTCGTTCGGATGTGCGCGGATGCTAGCAGCGGGCACCGTCACTCCCCCGCGAGCGCCGCAGGCCCGGCGCGAGCAGCGCGGTCACGGCCAGCGAGGCGGCGGCGGTCCCGGCCATGGCGGTGGTGGCCGAGGTCGCCTCGGCGAGCGCGCCCGCCGCCGCCGCGCCGGCGCCCTGCAGGGCGACCATGCCGGACCCGTGCAGGCCGAGCGCCTGCCCGCTCAGCTCGGGCGGCGTCAGCGCCACCAGCCGCTCCTGGAGCAGCAGCCCCGCCGCGTACCCGACGGTCGCCACCGCGACCAGCGCGGCCGCCTGGGGCAGCGCGGGCTCCAGCGCGAAGCCCAGGTACGGCGCGGCGAGCAGCGCGCAGAGCGGTACGGCCAGCCGCTCCCGCCACCGGGCCGGCAGAAACCGTCCGGCGAGCACGTCCCCGACCAGCATGCCGAGCGCCCCCACCGCGAACAGCAGACCGGCCGCCTCCGGGCGATAGGGGACGTAGAGCGCCTCGACGCCCACGATCAGGCCGTTGGGCACCCACAGCGCCAGGTAGACGTACCGGCGCGGCGCGGAGGACCAGAGCCTCGCGTTGACCCGCCAGGTGCCGCCGACGGACGGCCGGCCGGCGGCCCTGGGCGGGCGCGGGCGCAGTCCGGCGCGGGCGGTGCCCGCGGCCAGCAGGTGCAGGGCGGCGGCCGTGAGCAGCGCGCCGGACGGCGCGAGCGCGGCCACCAGCGCCCCGCCGACGGCGAAGGCGCCGATCTGGACCAGGCCCGCCGCCAGGTTGAGGGCGGAGCGCCCCACCAGGTAGCCGTCCTGGCTGAGGAGTTCGTGCAGCAGCCCGTAGCGCACCCCGCCGCCCGCCGCGCCCGCCACGCCGAAGGCGAGCAGGACCGGGAACAGCGCCGCCACCGGGAGCCCGGGCAGCGCCTGGACGCCGGTGCCGGCGGCGAGCAGCAGGCCCAGCCCGGTCAGCGCGGCGCGCGGCGGGAGCCGGTCGGCGGCCGACAGCACGGTGACCGCCCCGAGCAGGTGGGCGAGGGCCGGGCCGAACATGGCGAGCGAGGCGAGCAGCGGCGATCCGGTCCGCCGGAACACCAGCACGCCCAGCGCCAGCCCGGCCACCGTCTGGGCGGCCGTCTGGGCGGCGGAGTACAGGAACAGGGCGGTGAACTCGCGCCGGCGGAACAGCTCTCGGTAGGTGCGCATGCGGCGGAGTCTTTCCGGCGCGGCCGGCGCGGCGTTAGGTTTTCGCCGGGCGGCGAAACGTGGGCGAACCGCGCAGGTGAACGGCGGCGAGGGGCAGGGGCGATGGGCTGGTGGCGGCTGGACGCGGACACCCTGGCGGGGAGCCGGTTCGTGCTCTCCCCGCTGGCCGAGACGGTCGCCGCGCTGAAAACGCTGCACCGGGGCGGCGGCGCCCACCCGGGCGAGCGGCGCTGGCTGGACGCCGCACTCCCCCGCTACCGGGAGCGCCTGGCCGCCGACCCGGTCACCGCCGCGGTGGTCCGGGCCGCGCTGGGCCCGCGCTGGAACGCGACCTTCCTCACCCCGACGCCGGGAGCCGAGCAGCACCGCGCGGACGGCCCCCGCACGGGCGGCCCCCGCACGGATGGGGCGCTGTTCGCCCGGGAGCTGGCGGAGGTCCGGGCGACGCCGCCGGCCGTCGCCCGGGCCGATCTGGCCGAGACCCTGGGCGGCCCGCTGCCGTCCCCGCTGCACCGTGACGACCTCGCGGAGCGCGCCGCCGGCCTGCTGGCCTGGGTGTGGACGGAGACCGTCGAGCCGGGCTGGGCGCGGCGCCGGCGGATCATCGAGGCGGACGTGCTGGCGCGCACCGCCCGGCTCGGCGCGGGCGGCTGGGCGGACGCGCTGAGCGACCTGCGGCCGGGGATGCGCTGGCTCGGCGGAGACCGCCTGGGGATCGGCCACCGGGACGACGGACCGGAGCCGCTGGACCTCACCGGGGTGCGGTTGCTGTTCGTCCCGGTCACCCCGCAGCAGAGCTGGCTGTGCTGGGACGTGCCGCCGGTCGACGGACGGCGGCGCGCGGCGCGAGGCAGCCGGTACGCGGTGGTCTACCCGTGCTCGGGCGTGCTGGCCGAGGAGGGCCGTCCCCCGGTGCCGGGGGCGCTGGCCGCCCTGCTGGGGCCGGGCCGGGCCGAGCTGCTCACCCTGCTCGACGCGCCGAAGACCACCAGTCAGCTGGTCGCGCTGACCGGGCTGCCGCTCGGTTCGGTGGGCCGCCATCTGCGGATCCTGCGCGAGTCCGGGCTGGCGCTGCGCCGCCGGGCGGGCCGCTCGGTGCTGTACCACCGCACGCCGGCGGGCCAGGTCCTGCTGGACGCGGCACCGGACGGGGGCGGGCGGCGCTGAACCGGTCGGCCCGGGGGCCGACGGCGGCGGAACGACGGGACGACGGGACGACGGGACGACGAACCACGTCGCCCCGCCGCCCGCCGGTTGCTACCCCTCCGCCAGCGCCCGCGCCCGGACCGCGCGGCGCAGCGTGTCCAGCCGGTCCACCAGCCCGCGCCGGGCCGCCGCGGTGAGGTCCGGGTCGGCCAGGCAGGCCTCGGCCGCCCGCACCGTCCGTTCGGTGGCGGCGAAGACCGGGAAGCCGACCGCGGTGAGCACCCGCGCCAGCGCGGGTCCGCGGCGGGCCGCGGCCGGCCCCAGCTCCGTGAAGTAGCGCACGGTCAGCTCGTCCAGCAGGTCGGCCTGCTCGGGCTGCCACAGGCCTTCGGCGGTGGCACTCGCCAGGTAGTTGGAGAGCTCGCCGTGGAACAGCGCCTGCCAGGCGGCCTCCTTGGCCCCCGGGTCGGGCAGTGCGGCGCGGCAGCGGGCGGCGCCCTCCTCGCCGGTGCTGCTGGGGTCGGCGGCGAGCGCGGCGGCGATCTCCGGCTCACCCGCGGCGCCGTGCACGCACAGCCGCAGCAGCAACAGCCAGCGCAGGTCCGGGTCGAGCTCCGGGCCGCCGGGTACCGTGCCGGCCGCCAGCCAGTCGCGCAGTTCGGCGGTCCGCGTGTCGTCGGCGGTGCCGATCAGGCCGCGCACGGCCACCAGGCGCAGACCGGTGCGGTCCGGCTCACTACGGTCCTGCTCACCACGGTCCGGCTCACCGCGCTCCGGCTCGCCGTCGGTGCGCCGCAGCAGGCTCCGGCAGACCCCGGCCAGTCCGGCCAGCGCCGCCGGCCGCCCGGCCGGCGGCACCGCGCAGTCCACGACGAACCCGCGGGCGAAGGAGAGCACCGCGTCCACCAGGTGCACCGAGCTCTCGTCGGGCAGGTGGGCGGCGACCAGCTCCAGGTACTCCCCCGGCGCCAGCTCCCCGTCGAGCACCTGGTCCCGGGCCGAGCCCCAGAGCACCGCCCGGGCCAGGTCCTCGGGCACGGCGCCGAGCGAGGAACGCACGGTCCGCCAGGAGCCGGGGTCGAGCCGGACCTTGACGAATCCGAGGTCCGTGTCGTTGGGCAGCGTCAGCTCGGCGGTGCCCGGCCGCGCCCCGGAGCCATCGGCCGGCAGGTCGAGCGGCACCCGGTCGGCGAGTTCCAGGCCGCCCCCGGCGGTGCGCCGGTAGTGGCCCACGGTCAGCCGGTGCGGGCGCAGGACGCCGTCGGCCGAGGTGTGCGCGATCCGGCCGTCGGTCACCCGCAGGGTGTCCACGCCGGTGGTGCGCAGCCAGCGGTCGGCCCAGCCGTGGACGTCGCGGCCGCTCGCCGCCGCCAGCGCCCGGAGCAGGTCGTCGAGGGTGGCGTTGCCGAAGGCGTGCGCGTCGACGTGGTCGTTGACGCCGGCCAGGAAGGCCTCCTCACCGAGCCAGGCGACCAGTTGGCGCAGGGCGGCGGCGCCCTTGGCGTAGGAGATGCCGTCGAAGTTCTGCAGCGCCTGGGCGGTGTCCTCCACCGTGGTGGGTGCCACCGGGTGGGTGGAGGGGCGCTGGTCGGCGTCGTAGCCCCAGGTCTTGCGGTTGGCGGCGAAGCCGGTCCAGGCACCGGTGAAGCGGGTGGAGGCGGCGGTGACGCGGTAGGCCATGTACTCGGCGAAGGACTCGTTGAGCCACAGGTCGTCCCACCACGTCATGGTGACCAGGTCGCCGAACCACATGTGCGCCATCTCGTGCACCACGACCATGGCCCGGTGCTCGCGTTCGGTGTCGGTCACGGCGGAGCGGAAGACGTAGTCGTCGCGCAGGGTGACGCAGCCCGGGTTCTCCATGGCGCCGGCGTTGAACTCCGGTACGAAGCACTGGTCGTAGCTGTCGAAGGGGAAGCGGTGCCGGAAGGCCCGGTGGTAGTGGTCGAAGCCCTGCCGGGTGATCTCCAGCAGCTCGGCGGCGTCGGCGTCCAGATGCGCGGCGAGCGAGCGGCGGCAGTGCAGACCGAGCGGGATCCCGTCGTGCTCGGCGCGCACGGAGTGCAGCGGGCCGGCCACCACGGCGACCAGGTAGCTGCTGATCGGCGGGGTGGGCGCGAACTCCCAGCGGCCCGGCGAGACCTGGCGGCCCACGCCGTTGCCGACCACGGTCCACTGCTGCGGCGCGGTGACGCAGACCGTGTACCGCGCCTTGAGGTCGGGCTGGTCGAAGGAGGCGAACACCCGGGGGCCGTCGTCGAGGAAGGCCTGGGTGTAGACGTAGTCCTCGCCGTCGGCGGGGTCGGTGAAGCGGTGCATGCCCTCGCCGGTGTGCGAATAGGCCATGTCGGCCTCGACGGTGAGCTCGTTGTCGGCCGCCAGACCGGTCAGCGGGAAGCGCCCGGCCCGCAGCGCGGCGGCGTCCAGTTCGCGGCCGTTCAGCACCACCCGGCGGAGCCCGGACGGTTTGACGTCCAGGTACGTCCCCGCTCCCGGGGTGGTGCAGCCGAAGCGGATCACCGTGGTGGAGCCGAACACCTCCCGGCCGAGGGTCAGGTCGAGGTCGACGTGGACGGTGCGGACGTCGAGCAGCCGGTGGCGCTCGACGGCCTCGGCACGGGTGAGCACTGAGGTTTCGGACATACGGGTCATGCTGCTCCATCCGACGGCGGGCGGCACGCGCTTTTCGGCTCCGGGCGCGACGGCGGGCAGACGCCCGTGCCCCCGGCCACGGCCTGCCGGTACCGGGCGCACCGGGTGACGTCCTCGTGGTCGCAGGCGAGCGCGCACTCCAGGAGGTCGAGGGAGGCCCGCGCCGCCGCGATGCGGGCGCGCAGCGCCTGCGCCTCGGCACTCAGCAGGGCCCGGCGCGCGCCCGCGTCGCCGTCGGCGGCGACCAGGGCGCGGACGGCGTCGAGGGACAGCCCCGCCTGCTTGGCCCGCAGGATCACGGCCACCCGGGTGAGGTCGGCGGGGCCGTAACGGCGGCGGCCGGCGCCGTCGCGGGCCGGGGCGAGCAGCCCCACCGACTCCCAGTGGCGCAGGACGTGCGTGGCGAGGCCGAAGCGCCCGGCCAGCGCGCCGATGGCCATCGGCGCGTCCTCGTCGGTGTGCGGTGTCGGGGGCTCGGTTGACTTCATGTCGACATTAAGTCCCAGCATGGCGTGCATGACCAGTGAGCAGAGTCCTTCCACCACGCCGGACGACGAAGTACGGGACGCCGGCGGTCTCCTCGCGCGCCTCGACGCGGCCGACCGCCTCCCCGACGCCGAGCGGCTGCGCTTCCGCTCGTACGAGCTGCTCGGTGCCGGGCCCGGCGGCACGGTGCTGGACGTCGGCTGCGGCGCCGGGCGGGCGGTGGCGGAGCTGAACGGGCTCGGTGCCCGGGCCGTCGGGGTGGACGCGAACGCGCGCACGATCGCCGTCGCCCGCCGCCGGTGGCCCGCGGCGGACCTGCGGGTCGGCGACGCCGGTGACCTGCCGCTGCCGGACGCCTCGGTGGACGGCTACCGCGCCGACAAGGTGTTCCACGACCTGGACGATCCGCGGCGCGCGCTCGCGCAGGCCCGCCGGGTCCTGGTGACCGGCGGGCGGATCGTGCTGGTCGGCCAGGACTGGGACACCGTGGTCGTCGACTCCGACGATCCGGTGCTCACCCGCGCCGTCGTGCACGCCCGCGCCGGGCTGACCGTCCGTCCGCGGGCCGCCCGCCGCTACCGCGCCCTGCTGCTGGACGCGGGGTTCGCGGACGTCGCGGTCGAGGTGCACACCCTCGTCCGGACCGGCCCGGCGGCGCTGCCGCTGCTCACCGGCCTGGCCGAGGCCGCCCGCGCGGCCGGCGCGCTCACCCGTGAGCAGGCGGAGGGCTGGACCGCCGAGCAGCGCGAACGGGCCGCGGCCGACCGTCTCTTCCTCGCGCTGCCGATGTTCCTGGCCTCGGCGACCGGACCCCGCTGAGCCGGGGGCCGGGTTCTACGACTCCTCGGCGGCGCGGCGGGCCGCCTTGACCCGTTCGGCGAGTTCGGCGGCGGGCAGGCGGCGGAGCGTGGTGCCGTGGCGGGCGGCCAGGTCGTCGGCGGGCCGCGGTGAGGTCTCGACGAGGTCGAGCACCAGCAGGCTGTGGCCCTCGTCCACCTCCTCGCTGAGCACGATCAGCCCGGCGCCGCCCTCGTGGTCGCGCCAGGTCTCGGCGGCGTTGCCGAGCGCCGTGCCGGCCGCCCAGCCCAGTAGGACGCCGATCGGGCCGCCGAGCACCCCGGCGAGGCCGCCGACCACGCCCGCGCCCACGGTCGGCGCGCCCGCCCCGCGCACCTGGCTGGCCGGGAAGTCGAGGGTGCCGTCGGTCCGGCGCTCCACGATCGCGGACTGCCGCAGGCCCGGCAGGTGCGCGGCCTCGTCGAAGGCGGCGCGGCAGGCGGCGCGGTCGGTGAAGTCGAGCAGCAGGACATGGTGGTTCTCGCTCACCCGTCCAGCTTGGGCCCGGAGCGGGCCGCGCGCCCTGCGCTGGTGCACCGTCCGTGGCCGGGCCCGCCGCCGGCCGGCTCAGTCGGCGGCGAAGGTGCGGCGCACGTTCCCCTTGCTGTCCGCCAGCAGGTAGCCGCTGATGTGGTAGTCGTTGGAGAGGTAGACCCGGATGCTCGCCACACCGTCGGCCGACCAGGTGTCGATGAGCAGGTAACGGCTGGTCGGGTTCGGCACGTTGAGGGTCTCACCGGCCTTCTTCAGCAGGGCGGGGACGGCATCCCAGTCGTACTGCGCGAGGTCCACCGGCTTGTCCTTGCCCATCGAGGAGCCGGGGCGCTTGGTGACCTTGCCGTCCCGGTAGTCGTACCAGTCGTAGCCGCGGCCGTCGGCGGTGGGCACCTGGGCGCTGGCGTGCTCGGGGTGGACGGCGAGCTGTTTGACCTTGGTGCCGCCGCTCTGCGCGGTGATGGCCGCGACGACGGTGCGCACGCCGTCCGGGGTCACCAGGTCCTTGGGGGCGTTCGCCGGCGGCTTGGCGGTCGGGGCGGCGGAGGGGGCGGTGGCGGTCGGGGTCGGGGTCGGGGTCGGGGTCGGGGTCGGGGGCGAGGTGGAGGTGGAGGTGGGCTTGGAGGCGGTACCGGTCGCGGGCGGCGCGGCGGGCGGGGTGGCGGACGGTGCGGCGGCCGGCCCGTTGGGGGCGCCGCCCTGGTCGGTCGCGCCGCCGGTGCCGTCCGGGCGCAGCGTCCAGGCGAGCACGCCCGCCAGGGCGACGCCGGCGACGGCGAGGGTGATCGTGGCGCCGGTCCGGCGGCGGGCGGGCGGCGGGGGCTCGGCGGGGGCGGCCGTGCCCAGGTAGTGGGTCCCGGTGACGTCGGCGGGCCCGCCGCCCGGGAGGGGTGCGCCGCCGGGCCCGGGGAGATACGCCGCGCCCGGCGGGACGGCATCCTGGACGGGGTTCGGGACGGGGTGCGTGCCGGTGGACGGAGCCGCGTGCGGCGACCCGTACGGATCGGCGACCGGCGGGGGCGCCGGCGGCCAGTACGGCTGCGGCGCCATCGCCGCCGGACCGCCGAGCGCGCCCGGCTCGGCGGCGGCGAACGCCTGGTCGAGCTGCGCGGCGTCCGGCCGCACCGCCGGGTCACGGGCCAGCAGCGCGGCCAGCACCGGCCCCAGCGGCCCGCAGCGGGTCGGCGGCGGCAGCGGCTCGTCGAGGACGGCCGCGAGCGTGGCCAGCGTGGTGCCGCGGCGCAGCGGGTGGTGGCCCTCGACGGCGACGTACAGCAGCATGCCGAGCGACCACAGGTCGGAGGACGGGTTGCCCTCCTCGCCGCGGATCCGTTCCGGGGCTATGTACTCGGGCGAGCCGATCAGCGCGCCGGTGGCGGTGAGCGCGGTGGCGTCCTGCATCGCGGCGATGCCGAAGTCGGTGAGCACGGGGGTGCCGTCGGCGCGCAGCAGCACGTTGCCGGGCTTGACGTCGCGGTGCTGGATACCGGCCGCGTGCGCGGCGCGCAGCGCGGCGAGCACGCCGCGGCCGATCCGGGCGGCCTCGGGGACGGTGAGCGGACCGCGGGCGATGCGGTCGGCGAGGCTTCCGCCGGAGACCAGCTCCATGACCAGCCACGGGTGGGGGTGGCCGGGGGTGTCGACGATGTGGTGGATCACCGCGACGTTCGGGTGCTGGAGTCGGGCGAGCGCGCGGGCCTCGCGCAGCACGCGCTCGCGCAGTTCGTCGGCGGCGGTCGGGTCGGCCGCGGCCATCGCCGGGTCCTGCGGGCGGACCTCCTTGAGCGCCACCTCGCGGTGCAGCATGGTGTCGCGGGCGCGCCAGACCAGGCCCATGCCTCCGCCGCCGAGGCGTTCCAGCAGTTCGAAGCGGTTGTCGATGAGCCGCGTCTCCGGCCCCCCAGTGTTCATGCCGCACATGGTAGGGGCCGCCACCCACGGAGCGGCCGGCCGCCCGGGTTCGTGGGCCCGTTGACCGGGGTCGTGGGCCCCCTGACCGGTGCACCCTCCTGGGCGAGGCGGGAGGGCCTTCCGGGTGGCCGTGGCCGCAGCACGGTCCGCGACCGCCGGGCCCACTCGTTGGGCCCGGTATGTCTGCACACGTAGGAAGGGCCGCCTGGGCCGCGCTGTCCCTCCTGGTCCTCACCGTCCCGGCGGTGGCGGTGGCGACCCACGACAGCCCGCCGCCGGAGCCCCGCCGCGTCCCGCCGCCGCCGGACGCGCCGCGCGGCTGGGTGGTCGCCGCGAGCGCGGCCAACGTACGGCGCGAGCACTCGGTCGACGGCGCGGTGCTGGGCCTGGCCCGGTGCGGCGATCCGGCCGAGATCGTCGACACCTGGATCTCGCCGCTGGGCACGCGCTGGAGCCGGGTCGTGGTCGCGCCCGACGGGCTGACGGGGTGGATGCTCTGGTCCCTGCTCAGCCATCCCGCACCGCCCGGCCGGCCCGTCGGCCCCTGCCTCACGCCCCCCGCCCGACGCGTAGGACGCGGCGCCCGGCGGGGGTTCCGGGCCGGGCGCGGGCGGGTAGGGGCCCGCAGCAGCGGCGAGCCGGCGCGGGACGGACGGAGGTGGCCCGGGTGGGTGAGGACGCGGCGGGTGAGGACGCGGCGGACGGCGCGGTGCGGCCGGCCGGGCCGGCGGACGCGGACGAGTTGCTGCGGCTGCGGGTCGCGGTGCTGGACGGCGAACCGCTGGACGAGGCGTGGCGCACCACCTTCCGCGACGACATGCGGGCCCGGCTGGGCCGCGACCCGGACCTGCTCGCCTTCGTCGTACCGGCCGGTGACGGCGGGCCGGCGGCCTGCGCGATCGGCATCGTGTACCGCGGCTACCGGGGCCCGAGCCGCCCGACGGGCCGGTGGGGGCGGATCCACACGGTGGTCACCGACCCGGCGCACCGGCGGCGCGGGCACGCCCGGGCCGTCACGCAGACGCTGGTCGCGGCGCTCCGGGCGCGCGGCTGCGGGTCGGTCGAGCTGCGGGCCACCGAGTCCGGCGCGCCGCAGTACCGGACGCTCGGCTTCGGTCCGGTGGACGGGTACATGCGGCTGAGCCTGGATGCCGGACGGCCGGTGCGCCGCTCCCGCTGACGTGTTGTCCGGCCCCGTGGACCCCGTCGTTCCCCTCGCCGAAGGAGGCCCCCAGGTGGACCGTCCGTCCCGTCCGGCGGCGATCGCCGCCGCGCTCGTCGCCGAGATGCTCGTCACCGACCTGCTCGGCCGGGTCCTGCTGCTGCGCCGGCCGGACGGCCGGTGGGAGCTGCCGTCCGCGCCCGTCCGCCCGGCGGAGGCCCCTGCGGCGGCGGCCGTTCGCGCGCTGGCCGAGCTCTGCGGGGTGGCCGCCGAAGCGGTGTGCCCGGTCGGGGTGTTCGAGGACGGGGCCGATGCGGCCGACCACGCGGAACGCCCGGCGCGGCGCCACGTGTTCGCGCTGTCGGCGCACGCGCCCGGCGCGCTGGACCGGATCGTGCTCCCCCGGCACGCCACGCACGCCTGGTTCTTCACCGACAACCTGCCCGGCGTCTCCCCCGCCGCCGTGCGCTTCCTGCGGGCGCACGCCCCGGCGCGCCCGCACCTGCCGCGTCCCCAGTGGCTGGCCACCACACCGCGCGCGTGGCTGTGCACGGCCGCCGTGGTGACCGCCCCGGACGGGCGGCTGCTGATGGTGAAGCCGCGGGTGCGGGAGCCGGACCGGCGGCCGGACGCCGGGCGGTGGAACTTCCCGGGCGGTGTGCTCGACACCCACGAGGACTCGCCGGCCGGGGCGGCCCGCGAACTGCGCGAGGAGACCGGCCTGGACCGGCCCGCCGGGCCGCTGCTCGCGGTGGTCTGGCAGCATCCGGCGCCGGGCGCGGACCACCCCATCGTGCAGTTCTTCCACGACTTCGGCACCGCCGACCCCGCCGTGGTCCGGCTCGGCTGCCCGGACGGGGAGATCACCGACTGGGCCTGGCTGCGCCCCGGCGAGGAGCTGGACGCCGCGGCCGGCCCGGCCCGGGGGTACGCGGCGCGGCGGGCGCTGGCGGCCCGCGCGTCCGGCCGCACCGTCACCACCGCCTACCCGCCGGGGCCGTTCGAGGCCTCGGGCTGACCGGCCACCGGCGCGCCCGGGAGAACCGCTCCGCCCGCGCGGGCGGGGCCGCGCGGGCGGGCCGGTCGGGTAGCGTCACCGGCCGTGGAGGAGATCCGACCACTCGTCAGGCCGCTGCCCGGCCTCCAGCCGGCCCCGCCGCCCGCGCCCGCCGCACCGCCCCTGATCTGGTACGCCGCGTACGGTTCGAACATGCACGCCGAGCGGCTCGCCTGTTACCTGCGCGGCGGACGGCTCCCCGGGGGCGCCCTCGACCACCCCGGCTGCCGCGACACCCGGCCGCCGCAGCGGTCGGTGCCGGTGCGCCTGGCCGGGCTGCTCTACTTCGCCCTGGAGTCCCGGAACTGGGGCGGCGGCGTGGCCTTCTACGACCCCCGCCGGCCCGGCACCGTGCCCGCCCGGGCATACCTGCTGACCGTCGGCCAGTTCAGCGACATCGCCGCCCAGGAGATGGGCGGCGCACCGGTCGGGGACCTGGACCTGACCACCGTGCTGCGGACCGGGCGCGACCCGCAGGGGCCGGGCTGGTACCAGACCCTGGTGTGCCCCGGCACCCTGGAGGGCGCCCCCGTGCTGACCTTGACCGCCCCGTGGGCGCTGGCCGAGGCCCGGCTGAACGCCCCGCGCGCCCGCTACCTGCGCACCATCGCCGCCGGACTGGCCGACGCGCACGGCTGGTCGCCACGCCGCGCGGCCGCCTATCTGAGCACCCGCCCGGGCGCCGCCGGGCACTGGACCGTCGACGCGCTGCTCGCCGTGCTCGCCGGGCGCACCGGAGGCTGAGCCTCCGCGGCGGGTTCCGGCCGCCGAGCCATGACCATGCGTCATCATCATTGCCCTATCGGCCAATTCGGTGGGCAAGCACCCGTTCGATGACGGATGATCGGCACGCGGGCCGCTTCGACCGGGCGGTTCCGGCCGACAGGACGGGGGCAGGGCGACATGGAGGCGATGCGGGTCTTCGCACTGGTGGCGGCGACCATCACGACCGGACTGACCTCGGGACTCTTCTACACCTACGCCTCGGCGACGCCGGGGCTGCGCTCCGCCGACAGCCTCGCGGTCGCCCAGGTGATGCAGCGGCTCAACGTGGCCGTCCTCAACGGGTGGTACCTGCTGGGCTTCGTCGGCACGCTGGTGTTCACGGGCGTGGCCGTCGTGCTGCACCTGCCGAGCGAGGGGCACCGGGTGCTGCCGGCGGCGGTCGGTGCGCTGGTCTGCTACACCGGCGCGCTGGTGGTGACCAGGGTGCTCAACCTTCCGCTGAGCCAGGCGCTGGCGGAGGCCGGCGAGCCGGGCCTGGCGGGGTACGCGGAGCGGTGCGCGCCGTCCGGGGCGCAGCGGGTGCGGTGGAACGCGGTGCGGGCACTGCTGTCCACGGGGGCGCTCGGGTTCCTCTGCTGGGCGCTGGTGCTGCACTGCCAGACCATCCCGAACTGAGGTCGGCTGCAAGGCTGTTGGCCCGATCAGCCGGCCTCCAGCACCACCGTGGTCGACCCTGGGCGGGAGGGCTGCGCCTCCGCACCCGTCGCCGGCTCCGGGGCCGCCACCGACGGATCGGCCGGCGGACCGCCGGACGCGGCCAGCCGGCGGTGCTCCTGCGGGGTGAGCCCGCGCACCCGCTTGAACGCGGTGCTGAGCGCGAACGCGTCGCCGTAGCCGACCCGGCGGGCCACCGCCGCGACGGTGAACTCCGGGTCGCGCAGCAGGTCGGCCGCCACCGCCAGCCGCCAGTTCGCCAGGTAGGCCATCGGCGGCTCGCCGACCAGGGCGGTGAACCGCCGGGCCAGCCCGGCCCGGGAGACCCCGACCTCGGCCGCGAGCCCGGCCACCGTCCACGGCCGGGCCGGATCGTCGTGCAGCAGCCGCAGCGCCGGACCGACCACGGTGTCGGCCTGGGCCCGCAGCCAGCCGGGCGCATCGGCGTCCGGAGCGGCGAGCCAGCCCCGCAGCACCCCGACCACCAGCAGGTCCAACAGCCGGTCCAGCACCACCTCCTGGCCGGGATCGGCGCGGGTGACCTCGGTGGCGAGCAGCCGGACCAGGGTGTCCTCGGTGGTGTCGGCCCCGGCGGGCCGCACCAGCAGGGTCGGCAGGTGGGCGAGCAGCCGGCGCCCGATCTCGTGCTCGGCCAGGTAGGTGCCGGTGAGCATCACCGAGGGGCGCTCGTCACCGGGCCGGGTCTCGCCCCAGGTCCGGACCCCGAGGGCCATCGAGGTGGCGACGCTGGCGCCGTCCCGGGAGCAGACCTGGCCGGGGCCGATGAGGATCTCCGGCTCGGTGCGCGGGTCGTCCGCGACGGTGTACGCGTCCGGTCCGCGCAGCAGCGCGAGGTCCCCCGGCCGCACGCGGACCGGCTGTCCGCCGTCGGGCAGGATCCACGCCTCGCCGTCCAGCATGGTGAGCAGGGACAGCGGCGCGCGGTCCTCGACCCGCAGCGCCCACGGCGTGCTGAGGACGGAGCGCAGCACGAACGCGCCACGGGCCTTGGGACCGTCGAGCAGCCCGGTCAGGGTGTCCATGGTGGGCCAGCCTACGGGCATGCCGGAGCCGCGAGAACATGCCTGGTCACGGCGGCCCGGGCCGGCGGCAACAGCTTCTATGATCTTCGGCATGGCAACACGACTCGTACAGATCAACATGAAGGCCCGGGACGACTCCGCGCTCGGCGGGTTCTGGGCGGAGGCACTCGGATGGGGTGTCGACAGCGAGGGCCCCGGCGTGACCAACCTCGAACCGGTCGGCTTCGCCTACCCCGACCCCTCGGCCGTCTGCATCGACCTCATCGCCCGCCCGGAGCCCAAGACGGCGAAGAACCGGGTGCACGTCGATCTGGCCACCACCTCGACGGCCCATCAGGCGGAACTGGTCGCGCGCCTGAAGGATCTCGGCGCGACGCTCGCCGACGTGGGTCAGGGCGACGTCCCCTGGACGGTCATGGCCGACCCGGAGGGCAACGAGTTCTGCGTCCTGGAACCCCGGGAGATCTACCGGGACACCGGGCCGATCGCCGCGGTGGTGGTCGACTGCGCCGACCCGCGGGCGATGGCCCGGTTCTGGGGCGGGGCGACGGACTGGACGGTGCACGAGGTCGCCGACGACCACGCGACCCTGCGCTCCGCCCACGGCGTCGGCCCCTACCTGGAGTTCGTCCGCACCCCCGACACCAAGCACGGGTGGAACCGCGTCCACCTGGACGTCGCCCCGTACCGCGGTGACGACCCGACCGCGGAGGAGGCCCGCCTGCGCGCCCTGGGCGCCTCCGACCCCGGCATCGACCAGTCCACCATCTCCTGGCGGATCCTGACCGACCCGGAGGGCAACGAGTTCTGCCTCCTCAGCCCGCGCTGACCTGCGCGCCCGGAGCTCACCTCCGCGCGGAAGGGGGTCCCGCCGGTCGGCGGGACCCCCTTCCGATGACCGTTCCGACCGATCGTCACGGTTCCGTCGATCACCGTGGAGTGCGGCCAGGCAGGTGCTCGCGGTCTTCTCGTCACGGGCGGCCCGCCTCCGCGGCTGCGGGGCCGCTCACGGGGCGTGGGCCGTCAGACCCCGATCAGGGTGTAGGTACCCGTACCGTCCTGCCTGCCGCTGGAGTACTGGCGGATGAACTCCCCGTCCGCGTAACGGTCGTGGCCCATCATGGAGCCGGTGTACTTGTTCTGCACACCGATCTTCGAGCTGCCGGGGACGTCGCGGTAGACGTGGAACCGCTGGAGGTCGTCCTCCGCGCAGGTCACGGTCATCAGGACCGCCCGTTCGGTGGCCGCGTCCGGCGCGGCGATGGTCGCGCACCCGCCGTTGCCCCAGTTCCACAGGGACGCCTCAAGGACCCCGTTGTTCTCCGTCACGTTGCACAGGCGCCAGTTGTCCAGGTGGGCGCTGAAGATCGTCGAGGGCCGCAGGCGGACGCCGTCGGCCGCCAGGAGCGGCGCGCCCCAGGACAGCGGCGTGCCGGGTACGGCGATCTTGTAGGCGCCGGGCTCGCAGGTGAGAGCGGCCTGCGCGCTGGGCCCGGTGGCCTCGGGCCGTTCGGCGGGCGTGCCGCCGGTGAGAGCCGGGCGCTGGGCGAGGCCGTCCCGCCCCTGCTTCGCCGTCGGCGCCACCTCACCCGCCGGGTACTCGGCCTTCGCGGCGGCCGAGCCGCAGTCGAGGAGGTCTTGCGCCTTGGCCACGACGCTGCCCGCGGGCACATCGTCCTGGCAGCGCACCGCGCCTTCCTCAAGGGTGGTGAAGGTGGTGAAGCTGCCGCCGCCGGGCCCCTCGATCCACTTCAACGCCCAACTGCCGCCGCCCTGTTGGACGCGGTTGCAGTTGAGGCTCCCGTACGTGCCGGTGACCTTCCTGGTGCCCTTGTAGACGCCGTAGTAGCCGGGCTGGCCGAAGTTCCACGTGACCGAATTCGACACGCTGCCGGTGGAGGAGTACTCGGCCTTGACGCTCAGGCCCAGGCTCGCGCCGACGGTACCGAGGGTCTCGACGGCGAAACTGCTCTCGATCTTGCTGTCGAGGCCGACGGAGACCGAGATGGTGGTCTCGGTGCTGGTGCTGACGGTCTGGGAGCCGGTCGTGCCCTCGGTGACGTACCAGCCCTTGAAGTGGGTGATCGCCGGGGACACTTCGGTGGTCCTGAGGTACGGATGTCGCGTGCCGAGGTCGGCCGCCGTACAGGTGTCACCGGGCCGGGGCGCCGTCGTGGCGGTGGGTGCCGCGGCAGCCGGTGAGGCGGCAAGGCCCATGGCGGTGACCGCTACGGCGGTCGCCGTGGCGGTCACCGCCATGAGTGATGTGCCGATGCGGCTGACGGGTCCTGTGGGGCGCATCGCTGCCTACTTCCCATTGGTCGTGTACATGGCCAATCGGGATCGAATGTAGCGGCCAGGGAGGCAGTGGCATGAGGCCTGAACTGGCCAAATGGACGCGAAGACAGGCCGCCCGCTGCGACCGGACCGCGACCGTCCACCTGACCGGGCCCCGCATCGACCTCGCCGGCCCGGACCGGCCTCAGGCGGCGGGCGCCGCCGCGGCCAGCCTGGTGATCTCGTCGGCGACGGCGGCCGGGTCGGGGGCGACGGTGGTCCCGGCCACGGCGTCCAGGGCCGGGTGGGCGCCGACCCGGACCGCGTGGCATGCGTGGCGCAGCAGGTCGAGGTCGTTGACGTCGTTGCCGAAGGCGTTGTACTCCTCGATGCCCAGGGAGGTCAGGGCCTCCCACTTGTTGGTGGCGCCCGGGGCGAAGTCGACGATCGACTCGTCGGCATGGTGGTTGACGGTCATCCCCAGGACCCGGCCGGCCTCGGCGAGGGCGGCCGGGTCGGTGGCGTCGACCACGAGGAACTTCACCACGGCGGGGAGGTCGGCGAGGTCGACGCGACGGGCGAGCCTGGCCTGGTCGACGCGGCCGAGGATCGGGTGGCCGGCCGGCCCGGTGTAGGCGTAGTCCCACGGGCCGTCGGCGAGGTAGCCGGCCCGGAACCGCTCGGCCTCGACCAGCAGCTTGCCGAGGCCGTCGGGTTCGAAGGCGGCCCGCGCCCGGACCCGGCCGCCGACCGAGACCAGGCTGCCGTTGCCGCCGATCAGCGTGGCGGCGGGGAAGGCGCCGTCCAGGACCGGCAGGAGGTCGCGGACCGGCCGGGCGGAGGCGAAGACCAGCTGGTGCCCGGCGCGTTCGCAGGCCTCGACGGCGGCGAGGATCCGGCGGTCGATCGTCCTTCCGTCGAAGCAGAGCGTGCCGTCGATGTCGAAGACCGTGGTGCGGGCGCTGGAGATGATCATGAGGAGATCGTATCGATCCGGTACCGCGCCGGCGGGCGGCGGGGGGCTCAGCGGGCCGGCGGGGGCTCAGCGGGCCGCGGGGCGGCGGTGGACCAGCAGGGTGCGGGTGAGGGCGGCCAGCGCGGCGGTGCACAGCACGGTGCGGGCGATGTTGGCGGTGGTCCAGGTCGGCGCGAAGGCGGCCCGGACGGCGGCGAAGACCGGGTTGGTGATGGCGGCGTTGATGTGCTGCATCGCGGTCACGTAGGTGCGGTCGTCGCCGGCGGCGAGGCCGGGCATGACGGAGACGTCGAAGGCGAAGAAGAGGCCGGACATCAGGCCCATCGCGGTGGTGGCGGTGGCGAGCACCGGGCCGGTGGCGGCGGAGCCCCGGGCGGGGACGGCGGCAGCGGCGGCGGCGAGGGTTTCGGTGGCGGGCACGAGCGGGCTCCAGGAGGGGGCGGCGGCGGGGCGGTCCGGGGATCGCGGCGTTCGCGCGGATCCCCGGACCGGGGCGGGGCAGCGGACTTCGGGGCGGGTCAGACGTTCCAGACGCCGGACGCGGCGGCGTCCCTGGCGTAGTCGGCGAAGTCGCGCGGCTCCCGGCCGAGCGCCCGCCGCACGCCGTCCGCCAGGTGGGCGTTGCGGCCGTCCAGGACCATCGTGAACAGGTCCGCGAACTCGCCGGGCAGGCCGACGCCCGCCAGCACCGCGCGGTACTCCTCGACGGTGACCGGCGTGAACCGGATCTCCCGCCCGGTGGCCGCGGACAGCTCGGCGGCGACCTCCGCGAAGGTGAGCAGCCGCGGGCCGGTCAGCTCGTAGACCTCGCCGTCGTGCCCGTCCGCGGTGAGCGCCGCGACGGCGACGTCCGCGATGTCCTCGACGTCGACGAACGGCTCGGCCGCGGTGCCGGTCGGCAGCGCCAGCTCGCCCCCGAGCACCGGCTCCAGGAAGAAGCTCTCGGAGAAGTTCTGCGCGAACCAGGAGCAGCGGACCACCGTCCAGCCGGTGCCGGCCCCGGCGACCGCCGCCTCGGCGGCCTGCGCGGCCTCCTCTCCGCGCCCGGAGAGCAGCACCAGGTGCCCGACCCCGGCCTTGGCGGCGCGGTGGGCGAAGGCCTCGACGGTCCCGACGGCGCCGGGGAGGGCGAGGTCGGGGTAGTAGGCGAGGTAGGCGGCGTCGACGCCGTCGAGGGCGGCGTCCCAGGTGGTGTCGTCGGCCCAGTCGAAGGGGACCGGTGCGGTGCGCGAGCCGATCCGGGCGGTGTGGCCGAGCGCGGTGAGGCGCTCGGCCACCCGGCTGCCGGTCTTGCCGGTCCCGCCGGTGACCAGGACGGTCCGGGCGGCGGCGGTGGCGGAGGTGCTGGGCTGCTGAGTGCTGTTCGGCTTCTCGTTCATGGGCATCAGTCAACTCCGCGCGCCGCCGCCCGGACATGGCCGTCGCGCTCAGCCGCATGTGTACGCGTCTACGACCGGACGGCCACCGCGCGACGGCCGCACGCCGCCGGCGCGGCTACCGCACCCCGGGCGCCGGCCGGACGGCGGTGACCACGGTGGCGTCGAGGTCGTCGTCGTAGCCGAGGGTGGCGCTGAGCCCGGCGGCGGTGACCACGCCGAGGGCGGTGCCGGCCTGCTGGTCGCTGGTCTCGAAGAGCAGCGCGCCGCCCGGCGCCAGCCAGTGCGGGGCGTCGGCGGCCACCCGGCGCAGCACGTCGAGGCCGTCGGCGCCGCCGTCCAGCGCCGGGCGGGCCTCGTGCAGCCGGGCCTCGGCCGGCAGCAGCGCGATGTCGTCGGTCGGCACGTACGGCACGTTGGCGAGCAGCACGTCCACCCGGCCGCGCAGGCCGGGCGGCAGGGCGTCGAAGAGGTCGCCCTCGAACACCCCGGCGCCGGTCGCGGCGAGGTTGCGGCGGGCGCAGCGCACGGCGGCGGGGTCCACGTCGGCGGCGTACAGCCGGACGCGGTGCTCCGCGGTGGCGGCGAGCGCCGCGCCGAGGGCGCCGGTGCCGCAGCACAGGTCGACCACCAGCGCGTCCTCGCGAACGAGCGCGGCGGCGGAGCGGGCCAGGAACTCGCTGCGCCGGCGGGGCACGAAGACCCCGGGGTCGACGGCGATCCGCAGGCCGGCGAACTCGGCCCAGCCGGCGACGTGTTCGAGCGGCCGGCCGGCGGCACGGTCGCGGACCATGACGGCGAGTTCGGCGGGCGTCGCGGCGGCGGCGAGCAGGATGCGCGCCTCGTCCTCGGCGAAGACGCAGCCGGCGGCGCGCAACCGGGCAATGACGGCGGAGCGGAGGGAAGTGGACGGGTGGACAGGCAAGGGAACCCCTCGGAGCACAGGTGGGAGGATGTCGTCCGACCCGGGGCTCCCGCGCACATACGGCGCCGGACGGCGGACGGTCCCGCGCGCTCCGACGGCGGCCGGTACTACGGCCGGGCGTGGTCCTGCGCGAGGGCGTCGCTGTCGCGGCCGGGGAGCACCCGTTCCGGCACAGCGGTCATGGGTTCTCACCTCCCCGTTCCTAGGCGTACTGCTGCGGCGACGGTCACCATACCGCACCCGCCGCCCGCCCACGAACGCTCTTCACCGACGCCGCACCGGCCCCGGGCGGCGGGTGGTAGACAGGAGCGGTGACGAGCCCTCAGCCGCCCGGCGCGGTGCTGTGCGACATCGACGGTGTGATCCGGCACTTCGACCACCGCGAGGTGGCCCGACTGGAGACGGCGGCCGGGCTCGCGCCGGGGACGACGTTCGAGGTGGCGTTCGCGGAGGAACTGGGCCGGCGGCTGGTGCTCGGCGGGCTGACCCGGGCGCAGTGGACGGCGGAGATCGCGGGCGGCCTGGGCTCCGGGGTGCCGGCCGGGCGGGCGGCGGCGCTGGCGGCCGCGTTCACCGGCTCGCCGGTCCGCGCGGACGGGGAGGTCGTCGCGCTGCTGCGCCGGGCGCGGCGCCGGGCTCCGGTGCTGCTGGTGACCAACGCCACGCTGTGGCTGGAGGAGGACCTGGCGGCGCTCGGGCTGGCCGATCTGGCCGAGGGGGTGGTCAACAGCGCCCGGGTCGGGGCGGCCAAGCCGGACCCGGCGATCTTCCGGGTGGCGGCCGAGCGGGCGGGCGTGGCACCGGAGGGCTGCCTGTTCGTCGACGACAGCGCCCGCAACGTGGCCGCCGCCGCGGGGCTGGGCATGACGACGGTGCGCTTCCGGACGCCGCTGGACCTGGCACGGGCGCTCGCCCCGCTGCTGGACTGACGCCCGGCCCCTGCTCCGCTCACCGGCCACCGCCACCTGGACCCTGCCCGCGGCGCCCGGTGAGCTCCCAGTGAGCACCTCCCAGTGAGCACCACCCGGTGGCGGCGAGGCTCACGGGGGTGACGGCGGTGCCGCCCGTCCCACCCCGGAGGACGGGGCGGGCGGCGGGCCTCAGCGGGTGGCGGGGGCGGCTTCCTGCGGCCGGACGGCGCAGGCCTCGGTCACGTGGTGGCCGGCGAAGCCGAGGAAGGTGCCGAGGACCTGGCGGCACACCGCCGCCTCCTTCTCGTTGCGCGGTCCCTGGGCGGCGGCCGGCTGGGCGGTGGTGAGCGGGATGGCCAGCAGGGCGGCGGCGAGCAGCAGGGCGGACCCGATCGCGCGGGCGGCGGATCTGGCGAGTGTCATGGCGGACCCCTTGTCGGGCGGATGACTCGGGTGGGCGAGTCGGGTGGGTGAGTGGGCTGGGTGATGGGACGAGCCATCTCCTATCCCAGCCGCCGCCCCGCGGGTCGGACCCTGCGCCGTTGGTGAGCGTGTCCCCGACAACAAGGCACCGGGCCGCGCCGCCCGGGGGATGGGTGGCACGGCCCGGCGGTCCGGGGGGGAAGGCCCGCTCAGTCCTGCGGGCAGGAGGCGCCGGGCGAGGCCAGCACCCGGGCCGCGCAGCGGTGGCCGCGCGCGGCGGCCTCGCGCAGCCCGGCCGTGCCCGGGCCGGTGCCCGTCAGGCGGCCGTCCAGGAAGGCCGCGAGGAAGCCGGCCGCGAAGGCGTCGCCCGCGCCGGTGAGGTCGCGGACCTCGCCGACCGGCGGCACCGGCACGGTGAGCGGCGCCTGTCCTGGCACGTCGATCGTGGTCGCCTCGGCGCCCGACTTGGTGATCACCGTGGTGGCCGCCAGCCGGGCCCGCTCCGGCCCGGGGCGCCCGTCGACGAGCAGCCCCAGGTAGGCGGACTCCTCGCGGTTGGCGAACAGCAGGGTGGGCGCGAGTTCGGCGGCGAGGCCGAGGAAGCGCTCGCGGCCGAAGCCCTCCAGCATGCCGGTCGAGGAGGCGTCCAGCGAGGTGCTGCCGCCGGCCGCGCGGACCCGGCGCAGCGCGTCGACGGCCGCCGTGCCGACCGGTTCCCCGTCGAAGGAGTAGGCGGGGACGTGCAGGTGGGCGAGGCCGTCCAGCCAGGCGTCCGGGACGGCCTCCAGCAGGGTGGCCGCGCCCCGGTCGGGGAGCATGGTGCGCTCGCCGGCGTCGTCGATCAGGACGACGATGCTGCCGGTGCTCCCCCGCCGCGCGACCCGTACGTCCACGCCGTGGCCGGCCAGTTCGGCGGTCAGGCCGTGCCCGGCCGGGTCGTCGCCGACGCAGCCGAGGAAGCGGGTGGGGATCTGTCCGGCGGCGAAGGCGGCGACGTTGGCGGCGCTGCCGCCGCGCTGCCGGAAGACCCGGGCGGTGGAGTCGGTGCCGTGCCGCAGCGGGCCGGCCACCCAGACGACGATGTCCTCGACGAGGTCGCCGAGCACGCCGAGCACCGGTCAGCCCTCGCTTCGGGCGGCGGCCAGCGCGGTGGCGATCTCGCCGCCCAGCCGGACGTTGCCCCGGTAGACCTCGACGTTCACCTCCAGGCTGCGGCCCTGGGTGTCGCGCTGGATGTAGTCGAGCAGGAACGGCGTGGAGGCGTTGCCGGTGATGCCCCGGCGCTCCGCCTCGGCCCAGGCGCGGGTGAGCAGCGCGTCCAGTTCCTGCGGCGGGAGCTGCTTGGCCGGGTCGACCGGGTTGGCGATCAGGACGGCCTGCGGCAGCTCAAGGCCGTCGCGGGCCTCGATCACCCGGGCGGCCTGCTCGGGGGTGTCGACCTGGTAGCCGATGGTGTGGCCGGAGTCGGTGACGTAGAAGCCGGGGTAGCGGCGGGTGCGGTAGCCGATGACCGGGATGTTGAGGGTCTCGAAGCGCTCCAGGGTGGCCCGGATGTCGAGGATCGACTTCACGCCGGCGCTGATCACGGTGACCGGGGTGGCCGCCAGGGTGGTCAGGTCCGCGGACTCGTCGAAGCTCTCGGAGGCGCCGAAGTGCACGCCGCCGAGGCCGCCGGTGGAGAACACCCGGATACCGGCGCGGTGCGCGAGGAAGGCGGTGGCGGCGACGGTGGTGCCGCCGTGGCGGCCGAGCGCGGCGACCACCGGGAGGTCGCGCAGGCTGGCCTTGTCGAGGTCGTCGGCCGCGGACAGTTCCTCGATCTGCCCGGCGGACAGGCCCACCGTGGGCACACCCGCGTAGACGCCGATGGTGGCCGGGACGACGCCGGTGGACCGCAGCCGCTCCTCCGCCTCCAGCGCGACCTCCAGGTTGCGCGGCCGGGGCAGCCCGTGGGTGAAGATCGTCGACTCCAGGGCGACGACGGGGGCGCCGGCGGCGACGGCCTCGGCGACTTCCTCGGAGATGCGGATGGGCAGTCCGGTCATGGTGGGTGCTCCCTGTGAGGCTGCCACCACGGTGTGGCAGGGGTGGCTTCAGCGTAGGGAGCGATCACATCGGGATCCAGAATGAATACCAGCCCTTCTCATAGACTTCCGGCTATGAGTCTCACCCTGCGCCAGCTGGAGGTCTTCCTCGTGGTGGCCGACACCCTGCACTTCGGCCGGGCGGCCGAACGGCTGCACATCTCCCAGCCGACGGTCAGCCAGGAGGTCGCCCGGCTGGAGCGGACCGTCGGGGTGGAGCTGTTCGACCGCAGCCGGCGGGCGGTGCGGCTGACCTCCGCCGGGGAGGTGATGGCCGCCGAGTCGGCCGGCCTGCTGGCCCGGGCCGACGCGCTGCTCGCCCGGGTGCGGCTGCACGAGGAGGCCCGGCTGGGCACCGCGCGGATCGTCGCCTCCCCCACCGTGGTCAACCGGCTGCTGCCCGCCGTGGTCAGCCGCGCCGAACGGGAGCTGCCGGAGCTGGTGCTGGCCGAGCTGTCGGTGGACACCGGCCGGGTCTCGCCGACGCTGGCCGCCGAGCTCGCCGACATCGGCCTCGGCCGCTTCCTGGACGACGTGCCCGGCTACCGGCGGGAGCGGATCGCCGACGAGCCGGTGCGGATCGCGCTCAGCCGGGACCATCCGCTGGCCGGGCGCGACGCCGTCCGGCTGGACGAACTGGGCGACCTGCCGCTGCTGTTGTGGCCGCGCGAGCAGAGCCCGCGCTACTACGACCATGTGCTGGCGCTGTGCGCCGAGCGCGGGGTCGAGCCGCCGGTGCTGGTCGGCCCGGCCCGGATCGTCGGCTCCCGGCTCTACCTGCTGGCGCAGAGCCGGGCGTTCTCGCTCGTCCCCGCCTCGATGACCGGCCACCTCACCGGGGACGTGGTCACCGTGCGGCTGGCCGGGCGCGCCACGCTGCCGCTGGAGCTGCAGTGGCGCCTGGACGACCGCCGCCCCGCGCTCGCGGCGCTGCGCGAGCTGGTCCGCGAGGAGGCGGCCGCCCTGGAGGCGTTCTGAGCCGCGGGGCCGCTCAGAACCGCAGCGACCAGCCGTTGACGGTGCCGGGGAAGTAGCCGCCGACGTCGGTCACCCGCAGCCGCCACACCCCGGCCGCGGTGTGCGCGGAGGCGTCGACACCGTACACGCCGACCAGGTTCGAGTAGGCCTCCCCGATGTCGGTGTCGTGCAGCAGGAACGCCGCGCCGTCCGGGGCGATCAGCTCGACCTTGAGGTCGCCGCGCCACCAGTAGCCGATGTCCACGGAGACGTCGAGGTCACGGGGCGCCCTGCCGGGGACCCCGGTGACGGTGACGGGCGAATCGACCGTGCCGACCCCGTCGAAGGGCACCGGCCCCGGAGCGGCGAACAGCGGGCCGCGCGGGCGGTTCGGCACCGTGCCGGTGTACAGCAGGCGGTCCGGGGAGCCGGCTCCGAGCCCGTGCAGCGAGCCGGCGGTCGCCGCCGAGGTCAGCGCCGCGGACACCTGGGCGGGGGTGGCGGTCGGGTGCGACGCCAGGTAGAGGGCCACGGCGCCCGCCGCGTGCGGGGAGGCCATCGAGGTTCCCGACATGTCGATGCCCAGGCCGCCCATGTCGACCACGGACCAGACCGAGGTGATGTCCACGCCCGGCGCGTAGAGGTCCACCAGGGGGCCGTAGTTGGAGAACGAGGCCGGGACGTCGTCCCGGTCGGACGCGCCGACGGTGATGGCGCCCGGCACCCGGGCCGGGGAGTGCTGGCTCGCGTCCACGCTCTGGTTGCCCGCCGCGACCGTGTAGGTCAGGCCCGCCGCGATGGACCCCGCGACCGCCGCGTCCATCACCGGGTCCGGGTCGCTGCCCAGGCTCATGTTGACCACGGCCGGGCGGACGGCGTGCCTGGTGACCCAGTCGATGCCCGCGACCACCTGCTCGGTGGTGCCCTCTCCGTCGTCGTCGAGCACCCGCACGGCGACGATCTTCGCGGCCTTGGCGACCCCGTAGGTGTGGCTGGCCACCGTTCCCGCGACGTGGGTGCCGTGACCGTGCCCGTCCTGGGCGACGTCGTCGTTGTCGATCGCGTCGTAGCCGTAGGAGGCGCGCCCCTCGAACTCCTCCGAGGTGACCCGCACCCCGGTGTCCACGATGTACGCCGTCACCCCGGCTCCCCCCGCGTCCGGAGAGGTGTAGCGGTCGTCGTAGGGGAAGCGGCGCTGGTCGATCCGGTCCAGCCCCCAGGACTCCGGCGCCGTCTGCACACCCTCGGCCCGCACCCGGCGGTTCCGCGACACCAGCGCCACCGACGGGTCGGCGGCCAGCCGGCGCGCCTGCTTCGCCGTGAGATCGGCGGAGAACCCGCGCAGCGCGGCGTCGAAGCTGCGACGCACCGTGCCGCCGTAGGAACGCGCCAGCGCCGCCGCGCCGTCCGCGACCGAACCCGCCTTCGCCGCGGCGGGTTTGAGCACGACCAGGTAGCTGCCGGGAACGGCCCCGGGCGAGCCCTCACCCTGCACGACCCCCTCCGGAACCGCCGCCGAGGCGGGGAACACCCCGCCGGCCCCGATCGTCAGGACCGCGGCCGTGCCCAGCACCGCGCAGACCCTTCGTGAACGTCGCCCCGAACCCATCATCGAACCCCCTCCGGTATGGACCCGCCCACAAGACTGACGGATCGTCAAATCGCTGGCAACCGAAGGTCGTTGTGCTTCGCCGACGACCGGTCCGGGACCGGCGCGGTCCGGCGGCGCACGGCGTTCCGAGACTGACACCGCGCCGGTCGGTGCGCTATCTTCCGTACGGAATCGCCCCGTTGGGGCGGGGTTGCCGACCGGTGGGGGCAGGCACCATGCACAGCGCACGCGATGTCACGCGGCCGGACGGGGAACCGGGCAGACCCGGCGCCTCCCGGATCACTCCCTTCGTGCGCGGGCCGTTCACCGGCCTCGACGCCACGGACCTGCGGGAACTCGGGCGGCTCGGCACCCGGCGGGTCTACGCACCGGGCGAGGCCCTGATGATCGAGGGCGAACCGGGCGACCGGGCCGCCATCCTGCTGACCGGCTGCGTCAAGGTGGTCGCCGCCACCGAGGACGGCGGCGAGGCGCTGCTCGCCGTCCGGCTGCCAGGTGAACTCCTCGGCGAACTGGCCGTGCTGGACGGCGAACCGCGCTCGGCCAGCGTCCTCGCCGTCCGCACCAGCACCACCCGGGAGATCGGCGGCCCGGCCTTCCTCGACTTCCTCGCCGACCGGCCCGCCGCGGCCCTCGCCGTCCAGCGCTCGGTCACCCGCAAGCTCCGCTCGGCCACCCGCCACCGGGTCGACGCCGGCCACGGCACCGGCCTCGCCCGGCTCGCCCGCACCCTGCACACCCTGCTCGGCTCCTACGGCACCCCCGGCGAGGACGGCCTGCGGATCGACATCCCGCTCAGCCACGCCGACCTGGCCGCGCTCGCCCGGCTCTCCCCCGCCAGCGTCGAACGCTCGCTGCGCACCCTGCGGGACCAGGGCGCCGTGCGCACCAGCTACCGCGAACTCGTCGTCCGCGACCAGGCCGCGCTCGCCCGGGCGGCCGGCGTGCCGCTCCCGCCGGGCGGCGGTGGCCGGGCGTGAGCGGCGCGGTGACCCCCCGGCTGCGCCGGATCTGCCTGGTCGTCGACATCGAGGCCTACAGCGGCCGGCCGTACCGGGTGCAGCAGAAGGTGCAGGAGCGGCTGGACCGCGCGCTGGACCACGCCTGCGGCCGGGCCGGCGTCGACCGGGCCCGCTGCGAGACCCAGGACCGCGGTGACGGCCAACTGCTCCTGCTGCCGCCCGACGCCGACGAGGCGAAGGCGCTGCCGGGCCTGGTGCTCGGCCTGCGCGACGCGCTGCACACGCTGAACCGGGCGCCCGGGACGGCCGGACGGCTGCGGGTGCGGGCGGCCCTCGCCCAGGGCGGGGTGCAGCGGGCGGCGCTGGGCTTCGTGGCCCGCTCGGTGGAGACCGCCTGCCGACTGCTGGACTGCCAGGAGACCCGGGCCGCGCTCAAGGACACGCCGGACACCGATCTGGCGCTGGTGGTCGCCGACGACCTGTTCGCCGACACCTTCGCGGCGGGCGGGGACGGCGTGCCGGTCGAGGAGTTCACCAGGATCACCGTGGAGATCCCGGCCAAGCGCTTCGAGGCGCGCGCCTGGGTGGGCACACCCCGCTCCGGCGCGCTGGTGGTGCTGCCCTCGCCCGCCCCGCCCGGCTCCCGGCGCCGGTCGGCGGGCTCCGCGCTGCTGCGCGGCCTCGGCGACGGGCTGGCCGGCGCCGCCCTGGGCGCCACCCCGCCGCACCGCCCCCACGACGACGAGCCGCCGCACCACCACGACGACGGCCGCCCCGGGCACGATCACCACGCTCACCACGGTCACGAGGCCCAGCACGGCCACGACGGCCACGGGCCGCAGGACGGCTCCGCGGACCACCACGACGGCCACGGGCCGCACCACGACGGCTACGGCACCGACGCCTTCGCCGACGACGCCTGGGACGCCGACCCGCACCACCACGACCCGCACCACGAGGACACCGGCATCCCGTACGACGACCACCACGACCACCACACCCACGACGGCCACGGAGGCCACGACCCGCAGGACGGCTCCCCGGACCACTGGTGGCACGGGCCGCACCACTGAGCCGTCCGCGGGGCGGGGGCTACGGCCGCCAGCGGCCGCCGGAGAGTTCGGCCAGCGCCTGCGCGATGTCCGGCGGCAGGGAGCGCCCGATGCCCAGCGGCTGCACCAGGTACCACCCGTCCTGCCCCCGGTAGCGCGCCGGGGGAACGGGCGCTCCCGGCCGCAGCCGGACGTGGATGCCGTGCACGCGGGCGTCGCGGCCACGGCTGTGGACCCGGTGGACCGCCACCTCCATCACGTCCTGCCACGCGTGACGGCAGCGGCGCCGTCCCCACCGGGCGGCGATGAAGGTGTCGGTGATGTGCAGTTCGAACCGCCGCCGGGGCAGGAAGCGGATCAGCATCAGCAGCAGGCCGACGGCGGGCAGAAAGACCAGCGGCGCCCAGGACTCCGGCCGGTCCCAGGTGCCGCTCACCGTGGTCCGGACCAGCTGGAGGCCCATCAGGGCACCGAGCGGGCCCCAGTGCGCCAGGACCACCGCGCGGGTCCGGCCGCTGAGCAGGTACGAGCCCGGGTCGCGCCGCACCGTGAAGCCCCGCCAGGTCGAGGCCGGACGCACGGCCGCCCCGGAGAGGGGGTCGGTCAGCACGGCCGCCGCGCCGCCGGACGTCGTACGGGGACCGGGAACCGGCGCCGCCGCCGGGCCGGCCGTGGCGGCCAGGTGCTGCTGGAGCCGCAGGTTCCGGAAGCGGTACGTCCCGGCGGTGCGCTGCAGCAGGCCGGCCCGGTGGGCGTCGCGCAGGAACGTCATCAGCGCCCAGGGCACCTGGCCCACCAGCGCCAGCGAGCACCGCGCCAGCAGCCACCGGCTCCACGGGCTGAGCAGCAGGAACATCGCGCACGAGCCGCACCAGGCCGCCAGGGCGTCGGCCCAGTCCACCCGGTAGTACGTCCGCGACCAGCCCATCAGCGCCACCCCGGCGGCGATCAGCGGCGCGAGGACGCCCATCGTCAGCAGGACCGAGGTCCGCTCCGAGCGCAGCAGCGCATCGGGGGTCGCGGCGTCCACGGTGTCCGAGGGTGCCGCCATCACGATCATCAGATAGCCGGGCAGCAGCACGCCCAGCACCATGGTGAGCCCCGCCGTCGACGGTTCCAGGACCTGGAACACGCCCAGGCCCAGGATCACCGGCGGACCGCCGATCACCACCGTGAGCCGCCAGGCCCGGCCCAGCCTGCCGTTGCGGCCGGCCGAGCGCAGGGCGCCGGCGAAGCGCAGCGGGTTGGCCCGCCGCCGGGGCGTCGCGGGGTGGTCCCCGAACCACGCCTGTCCGGTCAGCCGGACCGCTCCCGCCAGCGTCACGCTCAGGCCCAGCACGGTCCCGAAGCCGAAGATCCGGCCCGCGGTGTCCCCGACGGACCCCAGCACCAGCTCGAACAGCGCGGACAGGGCGATCCCCGTCGCGATCAGCACGGGCACCGCCAGCGCCCGCGGCACCGGCGCGCCGAACAGCCGCCACCAGGCCAGCTCGGCGGTCCCCTGACGGCTCATCAGTCTGGCGAGGTGGGACAGCCAGACCCGCGCCCGCTCCGGCTCCCACTGCCGGGGCGGGTGCAGGCGGTCGGGCCCCGGCGGCAGTTGCGGGAAGGACGCGGGAACGATCCGGTCGAGCAGGTGCCGTTCCACCTGCCCGGCGGTCGCGAAGCGCCGGCGGTCCACCAGCTCGCCCGGATCCGCCGGCGCCCGCTCGTACCCGCGCCGCAGCAGCCACACCATCAGCGGCGTCGACAGCGCCCGGCCCACCGGGCCGTCGGGCCGCCGTCGGAGCTCCGCCACCAGGGGCGCCCACTCCTCGACGCGCGACGGAGGGCAGGCCTCGCGCAGGTAGGCCACCACGTCGGCGGGGTCCAGCGGCAGCGCCTCGATCGCCGAGTCCACCCGGAGCACGTCCTGCTGCGCGGCCACCAGGTCGCGGTAGGCCTCGGTCCGGCAGATCAGCACCACCCCGCCGTCCTGGCCCAGTTGGCGCCCGAGGGCGCCGAGCACGGCGATCCGCCGGTGCTCGGGCAGCTCGTCGAGGCTGTCCAGGACGGGCAGCAGGCGCCGCTCGCTGACCAGTTGCCCGGCGGGGTGACGTCCGTCCACCCGCGGCAGACCGGGGTGCTCCTCGGTGATCCGGCCGATCAGCCAGTCGTGGAAGTTGACCCGCTCGGCGTCCCAGGACTCCAGCGAGAGCACCACGGGCACCGGGACGTCCTCGCCGCGGGTGAGCCGGCGGGCGAGCAGTTCCAGGGTGAGCAGCACGGCGAGGGTCGTCTTGCCCGCGCCGGCCCCGCCGAGGATCAGCAGGCGGCGGTGGTCGAGCCCGAGCAGGGCCTGCGCCATCGTGCCCACCCGGTCGCCGCGCCCGCCGAGTCCGGTCCCCGCCCCGAGCGCGGTGCGGCTGTGCACCCAGCGGACGGCCAGCGGTTCGGGGTCGGCCATGTCCCAGGCGTCGGCCTCGGCCCGCCACTGGTACAGCAGGCTGCGGGCCAGCCGCTCCTCGGCGAGGGCGAGGGGTGTCGCCGGCGGTACGGGTGGCGGCGGCACGGTGAGGTGCAGCTCACCGTTGAGCACGCCGATCTGGACCAGGTAGTGCACCGTGCTGTCGGTGACGATGTTGCGGATGTCCGTTGGCCCGTGGCCTTGTTCGGATGCTGTCACTCCCCCGCCCCGCCTCTGTCGCCCGCTGCCGCGCGCCACTCCTTTGTATCAGGGCCGCGACCGTTCGTTCACCCGACCGGGCTCCTCGCCCAAGCGGGGCCCGAAGCGGTGCCCGGGGTCAGTGCCCGGGGTCAGTGGCCGCCCTTCGGCTCGGTGCAGCCGCCGTCCAGGTAGAAACCGTGGGCCTGGACGGTGACGGTGCTGCCGAGCCGGCCACCGACGCAGGGGCCGGTGCCCGGGACGGTGAGCTCGAACGAGATCTCGCCGCCCACGGCCGCGAGTTGGGCGGAGTCACGCGGGTAGCCGAGCGACTCCAGGATGCCGCGGACGTCGTCCTGGGTGAGCGGCGCCTTCGCGGCGCGCGCCTTGAGCGCCTCGGAGATCCGCTGGCCGTGCGCCTCGCCCCGGCAGCGGTCCACCGCGGTGAGGGGCGCCATCTGCTTGTACATCGAGTTCTCGGCGTGCTTGGCCGCCCAGGGATCGGCCGGCTCGGCCGGGGCGGCCGGGGCGGCCGGGGCGGCTCCCGTACCCGCGGTGGAGGGGGTCGGCCGCGCGGACGCGCAGCCCAGCGCCGCCACCTGGGGGAAGAGCCGGTCGTGTTCGGCGACACCCTGCCGCAGCTGCTCGGCGTAGTCGGGCGCGGCGGCGGAGCCGGACGCGGTGGGTGTGCTGGTCCCGCCGCCACCGCCACCGGCTCCGGCTCCGGCTCCGGCTCCGGCTCCGGCTCCGGTGACGCTCACGCTTCCGCAGCCGGTCACCGCCACCAACCCCGCCAGCACACCCGCCGCCGCCGTTGCCGCCAGACGCCTCATCGGTCCGCCCTCCCCGTTCCGACGCACGCCCCCTCCCGGGGCGCTTCGTACGGGAGCCATCATGCCGGACGGCCCTACTTCAGCCTGGAGAACCCCGAAGGGTGCCATGCCCTCCCCGACGCCCCCAAGGACCCGGGCCTCACCAACTGGACCGAGTGGTACAACGGCACCGACCAGAAGGCGTACCTGTACAAGAACGACACGTGCGGAGGCGAGCCCGACGCCATCCTGGACCAGAAGTCCACCATCGAGCTCCAGGACGCCCCGTACCACGCGGTCCTGTTCCGCCAAGCCTGACCGCGCGCCACCGGGTGGACGCGGCGTCGGCCTCGCCGTCACCGTGTCCACCCGGTGCCGACGGGGGGGCGTCCGGAGGCCGGCCGGTTCGCCGCGGGTGGACGCTCATGCCGGCTTCGTGCCCGGCCGGTGGTCGTCGCAGAACCAGCCTCCCGCGTACGGGCGGGCGGGTGCTCCGCAGCGGGCGCCGTGGCCTGCCGAGCAGACGTGCGGCACGACCGGCGCCAGGGGCGGCCGGGCGATCGGGCGCGGGGGCTCGGCGGCCGGTGGCAGGGTGGGCGGGGCCTCGAAGCGGCGGCCGTGCCGCTCGGCCCGGTCGACCACGCACTGTCCCCGGCGGCGCGGGCGCGAGCCGGTCGTGCGGCCGCGCGGCGGCGCCCCCGGATCCGCGGTGCATGCGAGGAAGGCGTCGAGATCCCCGGCGGGGGCCCAGAAGCGGCGCAGGCCGCGGCCCGCCTTCAGGGTGAGCGGCAGGTAGGCGCCGGAGGCGATGTCCCGGACGAGGGCGTCGAACTGCCGGGGCCTGGGGTCCCAGCGCGGGTGGCGCCGGCCGCAGCTGCCATGCCGACGCACCGGGCACGGGGTCGGCATCCGGTCGCACTGCTCCAGCGCGAGGGCCCTGACGCCGCCGCGGACGAGCAGATGGCGGTCGTCGCGGATGGCGGCGGCGGGCAGGTCGTCCGTGCGGGTCCAGTGGACCGCGTCGATCAGCGGGGAGTTCGGCTGGACGGTGTGCCAGACGGGCGTGATGCCGTCGGCGCGGTCGGCGGCGTCCCGCTGCCGTGCCGTCGCCGCCGTGATGTACGACAGCTGCGGCGCGAAGCCGTACCGCATGCCGTCGGCGCCGGTGACGAGCACGTCGGTGCGCCGCCGCCCGTCGGGTCCGAGCGCCTCCACCTCGGCGCGGTGGCCGGCGCTCTCGGCCGCGCGGACGTAGCGCTCCTTGTAGGCCTTGTGTTCGTCGCTCTCGCGGTGGTGACGGTGGTGAGGCGGGTGGTGGTGCGCGGCGACGCGGACGCCGCGGCGCTCGAAGACGTACATCCACGCGGAGATGCCACGGGTGCTGAGGCAGTCGGGGCAGTGGAGCCCGCGCTGGTCGACCGGGCGCCGGTCGCCGAGCAGACGCTCCCACAGGCCCGGGTGGCCGGGGTGCCCGAGGTCCTCGCGGTCGAGGTCGAGGGTGGCGTTGACGAGGGTGCAGAAAACCGGGTTGCGTGTGGAGGTTTCGCCGTCGAAATCGTCCATGGCATCTCTTCTCTGCCTTCGACTACCGGGGTAGGCTCGGGTGAAAGGGACCGCAGCTGTGATTCCAACGCCTACGCGCTCCCGGATGCCTCCGAATTCCCAGGTTCTCCGGACAGTTGTCCTGATCCCGCGCCGAATCTCCCGGCCATTGCGGCAATCCGACCAGCCCTGCGCTGGAGATGCCGTATTTCTGGTCGATCACCCGGAATGCGGCCCCTCGGAACAGGCCACCCGCGGTGAGCGGTGGTCAGGCGGGCGGGACGGCGAAGTAGAGGCCCTCGCAGAGTTCGCGGGCGATCCGTGCGTAGCGGCCTACGTCGCGCAGGGGGCCGTCCTCCAGGCGGCGCCAGTGGCGGGCGGCCCGCGCCGCGGCGCGGCGCAGGTCGGCGGGGGCGGTGTCGGCGGGCAGCCGCAGCCGGGCGGCGGGGGTGCGGCCGGTGGCGAGGGCGATCAGGGCGGCGGCGGAGTCCTCGTCGAGTTCGAGGCGCCGGCCGGCCACCGCCGCCAGCGCCCGGGCGAGTTCGTGGCGGCGCAGTTCCGGGTGCCGGCGCAACTCGCCGATCCGGGTGCGGGCCCGGTGCAGCACCTCGGCGGGCAGGCCGTCGCCGGTGCCGAGGGCCGTCTCCACGGCGCCGAGGGCGGCGGCCGAGCGCAGCGCGTCGGCGGCGTCGACGAAGCGCAGCCGCAGGTGTTCGACGACGGCGCCGATGCCGGAGGCCGCGCGGAACTCCACGAGCAGGGCGGCGGCCCCGATCGGGCGGCCCTCGGTGCGGGCCCGGCGGGCGGCGTTCAGGGCGGTGTCGATGCCGTAGACGCCGAGCAGGCCGAACAGCCGCTGCCGTTCGGGGCGGGTGAGCGGTGCGCCGTCCCAGTCGAGGAAGCGGCGGCCGGAGTAGAGGGCGCGGCGCAGGTCGGCACCGGGGGCGTCGGCGAGGCGGCGGACCAGGGCGGCGTCCGGTTCGGTGAAGTCGTCACCGAGGGCGGTCTGGGCGAGCAGGCCGACCACCGGGAGCACCTCGTCGACCAGTCCGGCGAGCCGGCCGGCGTTGGTCGCGGCGACCTGCCGGGCGCGCGGCCAGGGGTCGCCGTGGCCCTCGCCGAGCAGGTCGATCCGGCTGAGCACGCCGACGGCGTTGAGCGCGGTCATCCGGCCGTCGGCCTGGGCGCGCAGGGCGCCCAGTGCCTCGGCGTCGCCGGCGCCGGGGTGCGGCATGACGTAAATCATCGCGTCGGCCCGGGCGAGGGCGTCCAGCGCGGGCTCGTCGAGGCCGCTGAGCGAGTCGAGGCCGGGGGTGTCGACGAGCACGCAGTCGCCGGCGGGCCGCAGTCCGGCGGCCTCGACGACGACCTCGGCGATCTGCTCGGCGCCCGCCCCGAGGCCCCGGGGGTCGCGGGGCAGGCCGCCGGGCTGCCAGTGGGCGGTGCCGTCCCGCAGCCGGACCTGGAGCCGGTTGAGCCGGCCGGGCCGGAACCAGGCGACCACCGTGGTGCACTCGGTGGCGGCCGAGGCGGCGAGCCGGCGGCCGAGCAGGGCGTTCACCAGGGTGGACTTGCCCGCGTTCATCCGGCCGCCGACGGCGATCCGCAGGGTGCGCTCGGCCAGCCGCTCGTGGACCGCCCGCACCGCCTTCTCCGCCGGTCCCGGCGGCAGCCGGCCGGCCAGCTCGGCGCAGAACGCGGCCACCAACGGGGCGAGTTCGTCCGACGGCGGCGGGCCGCCCGCCCCCTGGCCCGGCGCGGCGGTCACCGGGCCGCCGCCCGGGCGGGCGCGCCGGCCGGCGGGGCGGTGCCGCGCTGCTCGCGCTCCAGCAGCCTGGCGAGCCGCCGGGCCGGGCGGCGCAGCCCGGCCAGTTCCTCCGTGCGCTCGCGCAGTTCCTCCTCCCAGTACGTGAGCCGCTTGGCCGCGCTCTCCACGCCCTTGAACCAGGAGACCAGGCTGTCGATCCCGTTGGCCTCCTTGCGGAGGTCCTTGACGAAGCCCTCGGCCGTCGCCAGCCGCCCCTGCGCCTCCTGCGCCCGGTGGGTGAGCAGGGTGGAGAGGCACCACAGGACGGGCACCGCCACGCCGCGCGGCGAGGGCCCGCAGGAGAGCGCGACCGCCGTGCCGCGCACCCGGCCGCCGTCGGCGACCAGCTCCTCCAGCGGGGCCATGGCGGCCCGGGCGCGCGCCCAGTCGGCCGGGTCGGTGACCAGGTCGGCCTTGGTGTAGGCGAGGACGATCGGCAGCGGCGGCCCCTGCCCGTCGACGGCGCGGTGCAGCAGCACGACGGTGCGGCGCACCTCGTCGTGGGATTCGGGATCGGTGGCGAGGCGGTGGGCGTCGGCGAAGACGACCACCGCGTCCGCGTGGGTGAGCCGTTCCAGCAGCCGCGCGGTCTCCGGGTCGTCGGCGGCCGAGCCGGTGAGCGCGCCGCCCCGGTAGTCCGTCCAGTCGAAGCCGAGCAGTTCGCCGCGCCCGTACCGCAGTTCGGCCTTCAGGTCGGTGCGGCGGGAGGACGGCGGCGGGTAGAAGCCCTTGCGCAACCTCCCGCCCGCGGCGGTCAGTTCCTCGGCGATCAGGCGGTCGGCGGCGACCAGCCGGAAGCCCTTGCGGGCGCGCGCGAGGTGGCTGAACATCGCGGCGAGGTAGCTGCTCTTGCCGGCGCTGCTGTGGCCGAGGGCGACCACTCGCAGGTTCATCAGGTCCATGAGGTCAGCTCCGGTCCGGGCCGGGGGTGCCGTTGGTGGTTCCACCCAGCGCCCCGGCGAGGGCGAGGCCCTCGTCGCGCAGCGCGGTGAGCGAGCCGATCCGGCGCTTGGCGCGGTCCCGGGCGGCGCCGAGGTCGGCGGCGGCGGTGGCCAGGTTGCGCCGGTGCTCGCCGAGCCGCCGCTCCAGCCGGAGCCGCTCGTCGGCGATCGCCTGGTCGAGCGCGAGAGCGAGCCGGTCGGTCAACTCGTCGACGTGGCTGGTGATCTGGGCGGGGATCTCGGTACTCAGCTCGGTGATCACCCGGTTGAGGTGGCGGGTGGCGTCGCCGCGTACCCGGCCGAGTTCGGCGCGCTGGCGACGGCGGCGGGTGAGCACGGCGAGCATCGCGTAGCTGGCGACGGCGGGCAGCATCACACTGCTGGTGACCAGGGCGACCACGGTGCCGAAGGTGGCGGCGGTGCCGATCGACGGGATGATGTTCTCGATCACGCCCAGGGCGCCGCCGTCCCGGTGGGTGGAGCGCACCATCTCCGGCAGCGCGGCGCCGCGTTCGGCGCGGATGACGGCGCCGTCCTCGACCACGGCGAGCTCCGCGCCGGGGCCCGCGCCGTCCGGCCGCCCGGCGTCCAGCACCGCGGCGCACTCGTGCCGCACCCGCTCCTCCAGCACGGCCAGGCCGCGCCGGGCGGCGTTGTCCAGCTGGAGCCAGAGCGCCTCCACCTGGGCCTCCAGGTCGGCCGGGAACTCCTGGGCGAGCGCGGCCGGTTCGGAGGTGGCGATCTTCGCCTCGGCGAGCTGGCGGACGTCGTTGATGCTGCGCCGGAAGCCGAGCTGGAGGGTGTTCTTGAGGTCACGGGCGCCGGTCGTCAGCACGCGCCGCCACTGGGCGCTCTCCGGCTGGAGCAGGCGCAGCGCCTCCTCGGCGCGCTCGACCTCGGCCGCCAGGGTCGGGTCCTGCTGGAGCGAGCGCAGGCGCAGCTCCTGCTCGGCGAGCGGGGCGGCGAGCGCGGCGAGGGCGACGTGCACCACGTTGGCCAGCCGCAGCTCGGCGGCACGGGCGGCGATCCGGCGGCGCAGCAGCGCGTCCAGCGGTTCGAAGCCGCTCTCCTCCAGGAGCTCGGCGGCGTCCTGGAGTTCACCCGATCCGGCGGCGTCGGCGGCGTCCCGGCGGGCCCGGTTGCTGACCGGGAACCAGGGGGCGTCGGCGTGCCGGGGGGCGTGCCGGGCGAGCAGTTCGCGGTTGCGTTCGAGGACGGCGGGCCAGGCGTCGTGGCTGTCGGTCTTGGTGAGCACGAACACCGTCTCGGCGGTGCGTTCGGTCGCCCGGGCGAGGAAGTCCAGCTCGGAGCGGGTGAGTTCGCTGGAACCGTCGACCACGAAGACCAGCGCGTCGGCGTTCTCCAGGGCGGCCAGGGCGAGTCGGGCGTGGCCGCTGACCAGGCCGCCGACGCCGGGGGTGTCGACGAGCTCCAGGCCGGCGGCGAGCAGCGGGACGGGCAGTTCGACCTCCACGTGGTGGACGTCGAGGCGGTGCGGCCGGCCGGTGGCCGGGTCGACGGCCGCGTACTCGGCGATCCGCTCCAGCGGGATCGTCTCCGGGCGCGGGTCGGCGCCGGCGGAGGCGGGGGTGGCGGTGCCGGGGTTGGCGGTGCCGGGAGCGGCGGGCAGCAGGTAGGCGTCGGCGCGCGGGCGTTCGCCGTGCCGGACGACGACGTGCACGCCGGTGGCGACGTCGGCGTCGACCGGGAGGAGGTCCCAGACGCCGACCAGGCTGTTGATGGTGGAGCTCTTGCCGCGTTTCTTCTCGCCGACGACGACGAGGGAGGCGGCGCCGTCGGCGGCCCGGGCGGCCTCCGCGCGCAGGCGCCGGGCGCCTTCGGCGGTGGCGCCGGCGGCCGACTCGGCCGTCCCGGCCGCCGCTTCGGGGCTGCCGGGGGTGCCGGGGGCCTCCGCCGGGGCTTCGGCGGCGGCGGTGCGGGCGGCGCGTTCGAGGAGGTCGGCGGTGCGGGCCGCGTAGTCCAGGACGCGGGCGTGGGAGGGGGTTTCGGGGCGGGGCGCGGTCATGAGGGTTCTCCCGTGTCGGAGGCGGTCCGGTCGCCGGGGTCGGTGGAGGGGCTCTTCGGCGGGTGCCCGGGCGCGGCGCCCGTCGGCGGGGCGGGCGGGGCCGGGGCGGTGGGCGGGGCGGACGGGGCTGACGGCGGCGGGGCGGTCGGCGGCGGGGCGGGTTCGTCGTCGAATTCGCCGAACATGCCGGTGAAGTCGGCCTGTTGGGGGTCGACGGCGCGGGTGCGCCAGCGCGGCCGCTCGGCGGGCCCCGGCCGGAGTGGGGCGGCCCCCGGGGCAGCCGCCCCGGGCGCGCCGGTGCCGGGCGCACCGGTGCGGAACGTGTCCTGCGCGGGCGGCGTGCCCAGGCCGTCGTACGGGTCGCGGCCCGGCCCCTGGCCGAACCGGGGACCGTCGCCCGGGTGCTTCGGGGCGGGCTCCTGCCGTTCGGGGGCGTTCCCACCGGTTTCCTGCTGCGCGGGATCCTCCGACCAGAAGGCGTCGGCCACCTCCCTCCGCAGCTTCCCCAGGCCCTTGCCCAGCCCCTCCCCCAGTCCGCGCGCGGCCCTCCCCCACGCGGACGGGCCGGTCCTCGCCCCGGGCCTCGGTCCCGGCTTCGCACCGGGCTGCGCGGCCCCGGACCGCGCACCGGGCGTCCCACCGGGCTTCGGTCCGGGGCCCGGCTCGGGCCCCTGTCCCGGCACCGTCCCGGGCCGCGGGGGCGCGGGCGGCGGCGGGGGCGGTGGTGGCGGTGGTGGCGGGGGCGGTGGTGGCGGAGGGGGCAGCAGCAGCTCGTAGCCGTGGCAGTCCGTACTGGTCAGATGGGTGATCCGGCCCGTTTCCGCGTCGGAGCGCCGCCGCCAGCCGGTGACCAGGACGCACCGGTCGCGCCCGGCCGCGGCCGCCGTCCAGAGGCCGGGCGCGACCGCCTCGGGCAGCAGGTGGCTCCCCTGCGGATGGACGGGCCGCCAGGCCGGCGGCAGCGGCTCCGGGCCCGCCGCCCCCACGGCCTGCTCCGGTGTCCGCTCCGGCCATGGGGCGGCCACCGGCCGGGTGGTCAGCGGTTCGGCTTCCACCCGGTCCACCGCCTCCCAGGTCGGCGCGATCCACTCGGCGTAGACCGGTCCGGCCCAGTCGGCCAGGTGCTCGGCCAGCTCGGCGAGTTCGGGGATCCGCCCGCCGCCGTCCAGCGACGCGGGCCGGTACCAGCCCACGAAGCCGTACAGCGCGCGGCCGAACCGGTCGTGCACCATCTCCCGGCTGATCAGGCCCAGTTCGCAGGCGGCCCCGACCAGCACGCCGCCCTCGTCGCGGTGCAGCAGGAAGCGCGGTCCGTGCTCCAGCCGGTTCCCGCCGGCGACGGCGGCGCGCACCGCGTCCCCGACCGGCCCCTGCCGGGCGACCCCGGCGGGCAGCGCCCGCCACCACTGGTCGACCTGCAGGGTGCGGCCGTAGACGACCGCCGACCAGCCGCCGGGGGCCGCACCGTCCGTCCCGGGCCCGGACCGCGGCCCGTGGTTCGTCGTACTCGTCATGGAATTCGTCCGTCCCTCGGTTCCTCGGCCGGTCACTCGGTCACTCGGTCACTCGGTCACTCCGTCGGCCCGGTCAGTCCTGTCGGTCCTGTCCGTCCTGTCCGTCCCGTCAGTCCGTCAGCAGCTGGCCGTCGCTGTAGATGACGACCCCGCGCAGCTCCTCGTCCAGCTCCCGGCAGCGGTCCTGGGCCCGCTCCAGGTCGGCCGAGGTCGCCGAGCTGCTGGCGAGCAGCCGGTCGATCTCCTGGCGGGCGCTGTTCTTCTGCGCGCCCTTGAACAGCCCGCCGAACAGCCCCTGGCTGAGCGCGGCCAGTTCGCCGCGCGAGGAGTCGAGGCTCTCGGCGAGCCGGTCCATCTCCTGCCGGTTCCGCACGATGCCCTCGCTGAGGTAGTGGCGGAGGCTGAAGATGATCGGCAGGTGGAGGTTCTTCGGGGCGATCCGGCTGGCGTCCACGGTGGTCTGGTCCGCCGCGCCGAAGTAGCCGAGCTGGACGGCGCAGAGCGCCACCGTGACGCCCTCGGCGTCGTCGCCGGCCAGGACCGGCACCAGCTTGGGGAAGTTGCGCCCCGCCAGCTGGAGCGCCTCGGCCGGCCGCAGGCCGGTGCGCTCGGCCAGCAGGTCCGCCTTGGTGAACAGGACGGTCACCCCGGGGACCGGGTCGCCGTCCGCCAGGCGCCGGCTGAAGACCCGGGAGATCGCCCGGCTGAACCGGGAGATCTCCATCGGGTCGTCGTCCCGGTCGAGGTTGCCGGGCGCGCCGTGGTTGATCCACTCCGCCACGTGCTCGGAGTCCAGCGCCAGGACGATGCTGTCGGACCGCATCAGCCTGTCCTCCAGCAGTGCGACGTCCTCGGCGTCGGCACGGCGGTCCAGGGCGGCGTTGCCGCGGAAGTCGACGCAGTCGATCGTCATCAGGTCGCGCATGCCCCGGCGGAACACGAACTCGTAGGAGATCGGCTTGTCCGAGGTGGCCTTGGGCATCGCGCCGGTGCGGCGCAGCCGGGCCCAGTCCGCGGCGAGGTCGAGGTCGAGGTCGGGGTCGGTGGTGTAGAGGTAGTAGCCCTGCACGCCCATGGAGAGGCGGTTGTACATGCCGTGCAGGTAGGCGGTCTTGCCGGAGCCGCTGGCTCCGAGCATGGTCAGGGTGAGGGTGGGGACGGTCATCGCGCGCTGTCCTTCGTCTCGTCGGGGCCGTCGGTGACGGTGGCCGGGGTACGGGCGGGGCAGGGGTCGGTGGTACGGGCGGGGCGGTGGGCCGACGTGACGCGGCCGGCGGCCGGTCAGAACGAGAGGACGTCCTCCAGCAGCTCGCCGAGCCGGTCGGCCGGCTCCACCAGCGGTTCCAGGCGGGCCAGTTCGGCGGCCGCCCGGGCGCGGTCGCGGTCACGGATGGAGGCCCAGGACGGCTCGTCCTCCCACCAGCTGCTGATCCGGTCCCACAGCGTGTCGCGCTGGTCGGCGAGCCGGGCGGAGGCCATCAGGCTGTCGATCGAGGCGGACAGCTCCATGGCCCGGCCGATGATGCCGAACCGGAGCGTCCACAGCACCGGCAGCGCGACGCCGTCCGGCTCCGGCCCGCAGACCAGCGGGATGAACGCCCCCTGGATGTGCCGGGTCTCCTGGACGGCCTCGATCAGCGGCAGGAACGGGCCGACGAAGCGCTCGTCCGCGTCGGGGGCGTCGAGGTCGACCAGGTCGGTCTTGGTGAGGGCGATCACCAGCGGGGTCACGCTCTCCTCCCGGTCGGCGACGGCCTGGTGGACGCGGACGACGAGCCGGCGCACGTCCTCCTCCGCCTCGGGGTCGGTGTCCAGGCTCAGGGCGTCGACGAACAGCACGATGCCGTCCGCCGCGACCAGGTCGTCGTGCAGCCGGGCGGCCTGCGGGCTGGAGCGGCGGTGTTCGGTGAGCGCGCCGCCGCGGTGGTCGCTCCAGCGGAACGGGAAGATCTCCTCGCCCTCGTGGCAGAGCACGAACTCGTAGCGGTGGGGCCGGTCGCTGGCGCGGGGGTAGCGCCCGCGCAGGATGGCGCGGGCGTCGGCCAGCAGCGAGCTGTGGGCGTCGCGGTCGGCGGTGCGCAGGGTCATGCCCTCGACGCCGTCGCACATGGCGGCGTACATCAGGGAGAGGTAGCTGGTCTTCCCGGCCGCGCTGTGGCCGAGCATCACGATGTCCATGCGGTTTCCTCGCGGTTCTCGCGGGTCCTCGGGCGGGCGGTCCGTCGCGGGGCAGGGCGGGGCGCGGCACGGCGGTGCCGCGGTCGGCGCCGGGACGGTGGCGCGGTGGGGTGAAGATCTCGTGGTGTCGTGCGGGTGTCGCGGTGTTCCGGCCCGGACGGCCCGGGCCGGCGGGCTCAGAACCAGAGCCCGGGGTCGACCTCGTCGGGGTAGTGGGTGACGGTCCAGCGACCGGGGCCGGCCACCGGCCCGCCGCCCTCCCCGTCACCGGCGGTCCCGGTGTCGGCCGGGGCCGGACGGGCGGGCGGATCGGTGAGCGCCCCGAGGGCCACGGCGGCCTTCGGGTCGGCGGCGATGTCGGGCGACCGGCCCAGCCAGGCGGCCACCAGATCGGCCAGCGGCGGCGTACTGCTGGCCGCCCCGCAGAGCACGACGGTCCCGAGGTCGGCCGGGGTCAGACCGGCCCTGGCGACGGTCCGCTCCAGCAGACCGACCGAGGCGGTGAGCGCGGGGGTGACGGCCGCCCGGTACTCGCCGCCCTGGACCACGAACCGGTCCGGGTAGCCCGGCACCGCGAGGTAGACCGTGCCGGTGGCGGACAGGGACTCCTTGGCCATGGTCAACTCGCGCGCCAGCTGAGCTCGTTGGTGGGCCGCGGCGGGTGCCGGGTCGGCCCAGAGCCGCTGCCAGGGCTCGGGGTCGAGGTCCAGTGCCCGCTCGCGGAGCAGTTCGAACAGGGCCTGGTCGAGGTCGCGGCCGCCGAAGTCCGGATCCCCCGCCACCGCGACGGCCCGGAAGTCGTCGCCCTCCCGGCGCAGCACGGCGGTGTCCACGGTGCCGCCGCCGAGGTCGTAGACGGCGATCGGCCGCTCTCCCTCCCCGCCCCCGTCCGCCTCGGCGTCCGCCGCGTGGAAGCGGGCGGCGGCCACCGGCTCCGGCAGCAGCTCCGGCGCCTCCAGCCCGGCCCGGCCGGCCGCCTCGACCAGCCTGCCGAGATCACCCGGCGACCAGTCGGCGGGGTGGGTGAGCACGGTACGCCCCGGCCGGGTCCCGCCGTGCCGCGCCCGCACCTCCTCCAGCACGCGGGCGAGCACGGCGGCGGCCAGCTCGACCGTGTCCACCTCGCGGTCGTCCAGCAGCACGGCCGACTGCCGGAGCAGCGCCCGTTTGGGGTGCTGCTCGGCGCGTTCCGGCCACTGGGCGGCGAGGTGGACGGCGGCCCGGCCGGTGAGCAGCCGGCCGTCGTCGTCCAGGCAGACCAGGGACGGCAGGTACCGGCTGTTCTCGATCTCGACCGCCGCCACCGCGCCGGACCCGGCGCCGGCCTGCTCTGCGCGCACGGCCGCGGTGGTGAAGCAGGTACCGAAGTCGATCGCCAACGACCAGTCAGACACGTTTCCTCGCAAGGCAGTTGCGGCGGAGCACGGCGCACGGACGGAGCCGGAGGAAGGGCCTCCGACACCCCCGCGCAGGATGGTAGGGCCCCGGGGGGAACTGTGGAGAAAATCAGCACATCTTGTAACAATGACATGTTCATTACTGGATAGCCGCTCCCCGGACCCCCTCCCGGGCGGCACCCCGCCCCCGGCCCGGGGTGCCTCGACCAGTCTCGGCGCGACGCCCGGCCAAGACACCGTCAGGTGACCGAATCCGCACGCCTTCCCGCCGACCCGCCCCGCCGGACGTCCCGCCCTCCCACAGCACGGCCTCCCGCGACCGGACCGACGAGCGGAATTCCCGCCCGGACGCACCCACCCGGCCGTCGAAATCCCCTCGACAAGTCGCGCCTATCACGTCACAGGAAACACCTCTTTGACGCGATCCGGAATTCGATCCGACAATGGATCCACAATTCCCGAAAACCCGGAAAAGGGGCGGCGCCGAGCATGAGCACCATGGACGACCCGGTGGGGTACGTGCTCGCCCGGACCTCCCCGCGCCGCACCGCACGCGCCCAGCCGGGGCCGGTGCCGAATGATCCGCGCCTCATCGAATACGGCGAGAACGCCCCCGCGCACACCGCCGAGCACACCGTCGAATTCCTCCGCGGGAATTCCCTCGCCGACGTGCTCGATTCGACGGCGGTGCCGGTCCCCACACCCCCCGCGGCCTGAGGGGACGAGCAGCAGATGCCCCCGTCCCGCACCGCCCGCTGGCTCCCGGCGGCCGCCGCCGTCGCCGTCGCCGCCTGGGGCGCCAACCAGTTCACCGCGCTGGCCACCGTGTACCGGGCGCGCACCGACTGGTCGGCGCTGTCGCTGGCCGCGATGTTCTCGGTCTACCTGGTCGGCCTGGTGCCCGGCCTGCTGCTGGGAGGCCCCGCCGCCGACCGGTACGGCCGGCGGCCTACGGTGCGCGGCGCCCTGGGCCTGTCCGCCGCCGCCAGCGTCCTGCTGGCGCTGCCGGACGAGCCGTCCGTGTACGCCGCCCGCCTGGCCACCGGCTTCGCCGCCGGGCTGGTCTTCCTGGCCGGGACCACCTGGCTGCGCGAGCTCTCCGGGCCCGCTGTCCCGCCCGAGCAGGCCGCCCGCCGGGCGATGTACGCCACCGGCACCGGCTTCGCGGCGGGCGCGCTGGCCTCCGGGGTGATCGCCGAGTGGCTGCCCGGCCCGACGGTGCTGCCCGCGCTCGCCCACGCGCTGGGCTGCCTGCTGGTCCTGCGGGCCACCCGCGCCCTCCCGGAGACCACCCGCGGCCATCACGGCCCGCCACCGCACCGCACGGCGGCCGTCCGCCACCCCCGGTTCCGCTACGTCGTCCTGCCCGCCAGCCCGGCCGTGCTCGGCGCCGCCACGGTGGCGTACGTGGTGCTGCCCCCACTGGTCGCCGACCGGGTGCCCGGCTACGCGCCGCTGTTCAGCGGCCTGGTCGCGGCGCTGACCCTGGCCACGGGCGTGGTCGCACAGCCCTTCGCCGCCCGGCTGGACGACGCGGGAAGCGCCCGGGCCACCCTCACCGCGATGGCCACCGTGATCGCCGGGCTGCTGCTCGGCTCCCTCGCCGCCGCCCGCGACTCGGTGGGCCTGGTGCTGGCCGCCGCCCTCGTCCTCGGCACGGGGTACGGGCTGACGCTCGGCGCCGGGCTGCACGAGGTCGAGCGGCTGACCCCGCGGTCCTCCGGGCCGACCTCCGCCTCCCTCTACCAGAGCACCACCTCCAGCGGCTTCCTCACCCCACTGCTGCTCGCCGGTACCGCCGGCCACGCCTCGTACCCGGCGCTGCTGGCGGGCATGGCGGCCGTCGGCCTGCTCTGCCTGGCGGTCACCGCCGCCCACAGCCGCCGCCACCTGCCCGCCGGCGTGCCCCCGGACGCCCGGACGCGCGAGGATGCATCCGTAGCCTCCGCACCGGCCGCACCTACCGGGCCGACCGAACCGAGGAGCCGACGACCGTGGGCCGAGTGACCGCACCCCGCAGAGCGCCTCGCCCGGACTCGCCCCGGCGCCGTCCCGGCCCCTCGCCGGAGCGCGGTTCCGCCACCCCCTCCTCTCGCGGCCCGCGCGGCCGCGTCGAGGCCACCGCCGGAGCCGAGTAGATGCTCTTCCGCCAGCTCGAGTACCTCGTCGCGCTCGCCCGGGAGCGCCACTTCGCGCGCGCCGCCCAGGCCTGCCACGTCTCCCAGCCCGCCCTCTCCGAGGCCCTGCGCAAGCTGGAGGACGAGCTCAAGGTGCTGCTGGTGCGGCGCGGCCGCGCCTACGAGGGCCTGACCCCCGAGGGCGAGCGGATCGTGCTCCGGGCACAGCGCATCCTCGCCGACCGGGATGCCCTGCGCGACGAGGTGGACGCGCTGCGCACCGGCCTGGGCGGACGGCTGCGGATCGGCTCGGTGCCGACCGCCTCGGGCGCCGTCCCGCTGCTCACCGCACCGTTCTGCGCCGCCCACCCGCTGGCCGCCGTGGAGCTCTCCACCGACCTGCGCGCCGAGGACCTCCTGCGCCAGGTGCGGAACTTCGAGATCGACGCGGGCATCACCTACCTGCCCGGGCCGGGCGCCGACGGCCTGCGCGCGCTGCCGCTCTACGAGGAGCGGTACGTCCTGCTGACCGGCCCGGCCGAGGACCTGGCCCGGCACCCGCGGGCGACCTGGGAGGAGGCCGCCCGGCTGCCGCTGTGCCTGCTCCACCCGGGCATGCAGGGCCGCCGGGTGCTGGACGAGGTGTTCACGCGCCTCGGGCTGGAGCCGGCGCCCCGGATCGAGACCGACTCGGTCGCCTCGCTGTTCGCCCACGTCCGCACCGGCCAGTGGGCGGGCATCGTGCCGTACGCCTGGCTGCACGTGTTCGGCGTGCCGCGCGGGATGCGGGCCGTCCCGCTGACGGAGCCGGCGCACAGCGCTCCCATCGGGCTGGTGACCGCCGCCAGGGAGCCCGGCTCGGTGATGGCCCGCGCGCTGCTGGAGGTCGCCCGGCGCACCGAGGTGGCCGCCGTCCTGGGCAGCCTGCCGGACACGTGAGCGCTCGACGCGCGGGCCCCGGGCCGCCGACGTAGCCTCGACCCAGCGCCGGGTGTCAGACCCCCCCTGCGACGGAAGGCGACCACCGTGACCACCTCCGACGACGCCGTCACTCCCCCGCAGCAGCCGCGGGAGCCGCAGGAGCGGAAGGAGGACGTCGGTCCCTCCCCAGCCGGCCCGCCCCAGGCCGGGCCGTACCACCACCCGGCCGCCGGCTGGGGCGCCGCCAAGAGCGTCACCCGCTTCCTGCTCCGCGAGGGCGCCTACCTGGACGGGCCGCGGGCGGTCATGCGGATGAACCACGAGAACACCGGCTTCGACTGCCCCGGCTGCGCCTGGCCCGACGACACCAAGGGCCTGCACCTGGACATCTGCGAGAACGGCATCAAGCACGTCACCTGGGAGATGACCCGCAAGCGCGTCGGCCGGGAGTTCTTCGCCGCCCACACGGTGACCGAGCTGTCCGGGTGGAGCGACTTCGCACTGGAGGACCAGGGCCGCCTCACCGAGCCGATGGTCTACGACCCGGCCACCGACCACTACGTCCCGATCAGCTGGAAGGACGCCTTCGAGCTGGTCGGCCACACCCTGCGCGGGCTGGACACCCCCCACCAGGCCGCGTTCTACACCTCCGGGCGGCTCGGCAACGAGGCGACCTTCCTCTACCAGCTGCTCGCCCGCGAGCTGGGCACCAACAACCTGCCCGACTGCTCCAACATGTGCCACGAGGCCAGCGGCCGGGCCCTGCAGGCCGCGCTCGGCACCGGGAAGGGCACGGTCGACCTCAAGGACTGGGAGGTCACCGACGCGCTGTTCATCCTGGGCGTCAACGCGGCCTCCAACGCGCCGCGGATGCTCACCTCGCTCGCCGAGGCGTACAAGCGCGGCGCGCAGATCGTGCACGTCAACCCGCTGGTCGAGGCGGCCGCGACGCGGACGATCATCCCGCACGACTTCACCGACATGGCGCTGAACCGGTCCACCCGCACCAGCACCCTGAACCTCCAGCCGCGGATCGGCGGCGACATGGCCCTGCTGCGCGGCATGGCGAAGGCGATCCTGGAACAGTCCGCGACCGACGAGCGGGCGCTGGACCGGCTGTTCATCGACCGCCACACCACCGGCTTCGAGGCCTACCGCGCCCTCTGCGAGTCCACACCCTGGGAGGAGATCGAGCGCCAGAGCGGGCTGGAGCGGGCCGACGTCCTCAAGGCCGCCCGGGTCTACCGGGAGGCCGACCGCTCGATCTTCAGCTGGTGCCTGGGCGTCACCCAGCACGAACACGGGGTGGACACCGTCCGCGAGATCGTCAACCTCCTGCTGCTGCGCGGCAACCTGGGCCGCGAGGGAGCCGGCCCCTCCCCGGTGCGCGGGCACAGCAACGTCCAGGGCAACCGCACCTGCGGCATCGACCACCGGCCCGCCGCCCGCTTCCTGGACCGGCTCGCCGAGGTCTGCGGCATCGAACCGCCGCGCGAGCACGGGCTGGACACCGTCGGCACGATCGAGGCGATGCGGCGCGGCGACATCAAGGTGTTCGTCGGCATGGGCGGCAACTTCGCCCTCGCCGCGCCCGACACCCCGTACACCTACCGGGCCCTGGAGTCCTGCGAGTTGACCGTCCAGGTGAGCACCAAGCTGAACCGCAGCCACCTGGTGCACGGCCGGCGCGCGCTGATCCTGCCGTGCCTGGGACGGACCGAGAAGGACCACCAGCGGGCCGGGGTGCAGTCCACCTCGGTCGAGGACTCGATGAGCATGGTGCACCTGTCGGTCGGCATGAAGCGCCCGGCCTCGCCGCACCTGCTCTCCGAACCCGCGATCGTCGCCGGGATGGCCCGCGCCGCGCTGCCGGACAGCCCCACGCCGTGGGAGTGGTACATCGAGGACTACGACCGGATCCGCGACACCATGGCCCGGGTCCTGGACGGCTTCGAGGACTTCAACCGCCGGGTACGGCTCCCGCTCGGCTTCCGGATCAAGCAGCCGGCCCGCGAACTGGTCTTCGAGACCCCGTCCGGCAAGGCCGAGTTCTCCGCCGCCCCGCTGCCCGACGTCGTCCCCGAGCCGGACACCCTGGCGCTGGGTACGATGCGCTCGCACGACCAGTGGAACACCACCATCTACTCCGACAACGACCGCTACCGGGGCATCAGGAACCTGCGCACCCTGGTCTTCATGAACCGGGACGACATGCGCCGGCGCGGCCTGGCCGAGTTCGACCGGGTCGACATCACCAGCACCGCCCGGGACGGCAGCACCCGCTCGGTGCACGGCTTCCTGGCCGTCCCCTACGACATCCCGCGCGGCTGCGCGGCCGGGTACATGCCGGAGCTGAACGTGCTGTGCGCGATCGGCGACTACAGCACCCAGAGCGACCAGCCGATCATGAAGCACCTGAAGGTCACGGTGACGAAGGCCGCAGCCTGACGCGTGGCCGACTGCTCGACTCGGAGCGACCCACGCCCCGTCCCCCTTGCCGGCCTTCGACCCATCCGGGACCGTCCCCGCGCGTGCGGGGAGCAGAGTTCGTGAGCTGCCGGTTTATGCAGCGGTGGGGCCGGATTCTGCAACTTGTTGGGATTCGGGCATTTCGGTCCTTCAGGGTGCTTCGCGTGGTGGGCGCGGGAGAACTCTATCCGGGGGCAGCCCGGCGTGGCCGAGCGTTCGACCGGGCTAACGTGGTCACCGCGATGTCGTCGGGCACAGGGGGGTGCCGTGAACGGGTACGTGGATCCGCCGGCCGAGCGGCAGCCGGCGGCGGCGGGGGCGACGACCGGGCGGCGGGCCACCCCATGGACTTTCGGGACCGGCTGCGCCGCCGTGTTGGCGGCGACGTGGTCGCTGGGCACCGTGCTGGTCGTCGCGTGGCATCCGGGGACGCGGTGGGAAGTGCTCGCACCGTTCGCCGTCACCCTGGCGCTCGGCCTGCTCTGGCTGCTCGCCTCCCGGCTCGCCCCCGAGGCCGAACGCGCCGAGCCGGTCCCGCCCCAACCCCCGCCGTCGCGCGCCGATCTGCGCGAGGTCACCGCGAAGGCGGCCAGGCGCAGCAGGTGGTCGGTGCTGACCGGCTGGGCGATGGTGATGCCCGCGCTGTGGGTGGCCCCGGTCGTCTTCCTCACCGCGCACCAACCGCTCGAACGTCAACTGATCGACCGCCACTCGGCGTTGGTCGCGGCAGGCGCCCGCTGGACGGACTGTACGGTGGCGCTGTCCACCTACGAAGCCGCGGGCCGGCCACGTCCGTCCGGCAGCGCTCTCGCGGTGCACCCCGACGGGCACCCCGAGATGTCCCTCGCACTCACCAACGAGCGCGAGAAGCTGGGCGGCTATGCCGCCGGGGACACCCTCCGAGTCCTGCTCGACCTGGAGCACCCGGAGCTCGGCACCTTCCCCGAGCCGTACCTCCCCCTGGTCCACCCCGGCCGACCGGTCGCGACCGTCGGCTTCCTGGTCGTCGCCGGTGTCGTGCTGCTGATCTGGTCGTGCATCCTGATCCCGGTGCACGGCCGCCGCGCCCTGCTTCCCGTCAGATGGCTGCGGACCACGGACCGCTCCTCCGCAACCGAGCCCCCCGATGACACCGCCCCGCCGTCGGCATCCTGGAGGCGGGTGCGGGTCCACGGCACCGTCCTCTCCTGGAGCCTCCGGACGAACAGCGACGAGGACTCAGGAACCACCTGGCGGTCCGGCCTCCGACTCGACCCCGAGGCCACCGACTCCCCCGCCGGCCCGGAGCCGGCCCCGGTCGCCTTCCAGGAGTACGCCGACCGCTTCGCCGACACGGACGTCGCCGAGCGGACCGCCGTCCGGCTGGCCGGTGCCGCCGGCTGGCTCGGGATGCAGGCCGGGGACCGCGGCGACAGCCTGGCCGTCCTGGTCCTCGACGACGGCGAAACACACTGGGGCTCCGAGCACCGCGCCACCGGGACTTCCACCGTCCTCGCCGACGCACCGGCCGCCGCCGATCGACGCCTGCATCTCTCGTCGCCGGTACTGGTCTTCGAGTTGGGCCAGCGCGCCGGTCTCGGGGCCTTGGTCCTGTGGCCGATGTTCGTGATCTGGCTGAACACCACGAACGCCCTCCGCCGCCTGGACCCGGTGGCGGTGTTCGCGATCGAGGTGGTCGGCGCCGTCGCCTTCACCACCGCGATGTTCGGCGTCGGCACCCTGGTGGAGCGCCGGCGGCAGCGTCGGCCCGCCACGACGAAGGGCTGACCCTCCCCAGCGGCGTGCCTGCCGAAGTGGGAGAAGTACCGCAGCCACCCGGTCTCGGCGGCGTACGTCTGGGAG
>NZ_JBEOWI010000034.1:0-102194 GCF_040296005.1 Kitasatospora sp. NPDC002551
CCGGAGAGCTACGCGGCAGGCCTGCACCTCCGCGGATCGATCATGTGGCTGAAGTCTCTGACCCCAGCCACATGATCCGAACCTTGAACAGCTCCAGCGGGCACGGCGGCGGGGCACCCGGTACGGTGGCGCGGACCGGTGCCCCGCCCGCGTGTTCGGCTGCGCCGGGCGGCGCGGCGGCGCAGGATGGGCACGGCACCACGGCACACGCGCGAGAGCACGGAGGAAGACGGATGACCTCTCCCCAGTCCACCGCCCCCGAGGAGTACGACGTCATCGTGGTCGGCGCCGGGCCGACCGGCGAGAACGTCGCGGACCGGACGGCCGCCGCCGGGCTGCGCACCGTGATCGTGGAGAGCGAGCTGGTCGGCGGCGAGTGCTCGTACTGGGCCTGCATGCCGAGCAAGGCGCTGCTGCGCCCGGTGGCCGCGCTGGCCGACGCCCGCGCGGTGGCCGGCTCCCGGGAGGCGGTCGGCGGCAGGCTGGACCCGGCCGCGGTGCTCGCCCGGCGCGACTCGTTCACCTCCGACTGGCAGGACGACGGCCAGGTGCGGTGGCTCCGCGACACCGGCATCGACCTGGTCCGCGGCCACGGCCGGCTGGCCGGCGAGCGGCAGGTGACGGTGGAGGCGGAGGACGGCAGCGAGCGGCTGCTGGTGGCCCGGCACGCGGTGGCGATCTGCACCGGCAGCCGGCCGGTGCTGCCGCAGGGCGTCCCCGGGCTGGCCGACGCGCACCCGTGGACCAACCGGGAGGCGACCGGCGCGAAGAGCGTCCCCGGCCGGCTGGCGGTGGTCGGCGGCGGCGTGGTCGGCGTGGAGCTGGCCACCGCCTGGCGGGCGCTGGGCTCGGAGGTGGTGCTGCTGGTCCGCGGCGGCGCTCTGCTGCCGCGGATGGAGCCGTTCGCCGGTGAGCTGGTCGCGGACGGCCTGCGGGCGGCCGGGGTGGACGTCCGGTTCCGGACGGAGGTCGCCGCGCTGGAGCGGCGGACGGCGGACGGCGGTGCCTCCGAGGTCGCGCTGGTGCTGGGCGACGGCGGGCGGCTGACCGTGGACGAGGTGCTGTACGCGACCGGCCGGGCCCCGCGCACCGCGGACGTCGGCCTGGAGCAGGTCGGTCTGCACCCCGGCGGCTGGCTCGACGTGGACGACAGCTGCACGGTGCTCGGGGTCGACGGCGACTGGCTGTACGCGGCCGGGGACGTCAACCACCGGGCGCTGCTCACCCATCAGGGCAAGTACCAGGCGCGGATCACCGGCGCGGCCATCGTCGCGCGCGCCCAGGGGCGCCCGTTGGACACCGCGCGCTGGGGCGCGCACGCCGCGTCCGCCGACAGCGCGGGCGCGCCGCAGGTGGTCTTCACGCACCCGGAGGTCGCGGCCGTCGGCCTGACCCTGGACGCCGCCGAGCGGGCCGGGCTGCGGGTCAAGGCCATCGACCACGACCTCGGCGCGGTCGCCGGCGCCTCGCTCTACGGCGACGACTACACCGGCCGCGCCCGGGTGGTCTTCGACCTGGACCGGGAGGTGCTGGTCGGCGCGTCGTTCGTCGGGCCGGGCGTCTCCGAGCTGCTCCACTCGGCGACCGTCGCGGTGGTCGGCGAGGTGCCCATCGACCGGCTCTGGCACGCGGTGCCCGCCTACCCGACGATCAGCGAGGTCTGGCTGCGGCTGCTGGAGGGCTGCCGGGGCTGACCGCACCCGCGTCCGCCCGTGCCGCCCCCGCCGGTGAACGGTCCGGGCGGTCCGGGCGGCGCGGCCCGGCACGGAGCCGGCCCGGAGCCGGCCCGGCGCGGCGAGATGTGGCGGGCCTTCGACAGCGGGACACTGGCCCGGGGAGGGGTGTCCGGGCGGGGCCGTTTCACCGAGCGGGTGGTGTGTGGCGATGAGTGAAGTGCTGTTGGCCGTCGGAACCGAGAAGGGCCTCTTCCTCGGACGCAGCCGCGACCGGTTGAACTGGACGTTCGACGGGCCGCACTTCCGGATGAACGCGATCTACTCCGTGGCGATCGACCGCCGGGACCGCGGCGACGGCGGGCCCCGGCACGACGGCGGTGTCCGGCTGCTGGTGGGTGCCGACAGCAGCCACTGGGGTCCGTCCGTCTGGCGCTCGGACGACCTCGGCGCCAGCTGGTTCGAGCCGCCCGTCCCGGCGATCCGCTTCCCCGAGCACACCGGCGCCTCGCTCACCCGGGTCTGGCAGCTCCAGCCGGCCGGTCCCGAGGCGCCCGGCGTGGTCTACGCGGGCACCGAACCCGCCGCACTGTTCCGCTCCGTCGACGGCGGCGAGAGCTTCACGCTGATCGAGCCGCTCTGGAACCACCCGCAGCGCAGCGAGTGGGGCGCCGGCTACGGCGGCCAGGGGCTGCACACGATCCTCACCGACCCGCGCGACCCGGAGCGGCTGCTGATCGCCGTCTCCAGCGGCGGCGTCTACCGCAGCAAGGACGGCGGCGGCAGCTGGGCGCCGTCCAACTCCGGCCTGCGGGCCGAGTTCCTGCCGGAGGAGAGCCAGTACCCCGAGTTCGGCCAGTGCGTGCACAAGATCGCCCGGGACGCCGTGAACCCGGACCGGCTGTACCTGCAGAACCACGGTGGCGTCTACCGCAGCGACGACGGCGGCGAGAACTGGCGCTCGATCGCCGACGGGCTGCCCGCCGACTTCGGCTTCGCGATCGCCGCCCATCCGCGCCGCGCCGACACCGCGTACGTGTTCCCGCTCGGCGGCGCCGACGACCGGATCCCGCCCGGCCGGCGCTGCCGGGTCTTCCGGACCACGGACGCCGGGGACAGCTGGCAGGCGCTCGCCGACGGCCTGCCGGGCGAGGACCACTACGGCATCGTGCTGCGCGACGCGCTGCGCACCGACGACGTCGAACCGGCCGGCATCTACTTCGGCAACCGGACCGGCGACGTCTACGCCAGCCACGACGAGGGCGAGCACTGGTCGCTGCTGGTCTCCCACCTGCCGGACGTGCTGTGCGTCCGGGCGGCGGTGATCGCGGACTGACCCGCCGACCGGCACGCGGACCGGCACGCGGCCGGGACCGGGGCGGCGGGCTCAGGTGTCGTACGTGCCGTCCCACGGGGCGTGGAAGCCGAGGCGGTCGGGGTAGAGCTCGGCCCAGTCGTCCTCCGTCGCGCCCTCGTGGTGCCGTTCGAGGACCAGGCCGAAGAGCACGCCGTCGACGTGCACGGCGAAGGGCGCGATCGCGACGTCCCCGAACTCCCGCTCCGGCAGGGCGTCCAGCCACCGCTCCAGCAGCCGGCCGGCGCTCTTCGCGACCTCGGCGCCGAAGGCACCGGGCACCGCCTCGATCCGGGAGTCGAGGTGGCGCCCGCCCTCGTCGAAGCGGTGCAGGACCGCGAAGCAGGACGGCACCCGCGGGTCCGCCGCGCCCTCCGGGAGGGCGAAGGTGACGGAGGCCAGGAACTGGCCGCCCCGGAAGCGGCCGATGGTGTCGGTGCGGTAGTCGGGCTCGTAGGCGATCGGGACGACCTCGGGGACGCTCATGCCCGAACGGTAGACCCCGGCACCGACAGTCCCGGCCCGCCCCCGGCCGGCTCGACGGTGGGCGCGGAGCAGGACAGGGCGCGGCCCACTCGGCGGGGCCGATCGGTTGATCCGGAGGGGACCGTTCACCGAGCATGGCGGGAACGGGCGCGCCGAGGGGTGCGCCGAAGCGGCGAGGATCGGACGAACGGCGTGTCGCAGACGGAAGTTGACTGGCAGTACGGCTACGGACCCGACGGCGCCGCCCTCCTGCGGTACGGGCTCGGGGAGCGGGAGGGACGGCCCTGGGCGGACCAGCTGGAGGTGCTCGACCCGCGCGCCGACCTGGCCACCGCGGTCGCGTACGTGCGGACCGAGCTGGCGGGCTGGGTGGTCTCCGGCCCGGTCGAGCTCGGCGAGGAGCTGGTGCGGCAGGGCGCGACGGTGCTGCGCCACGGCCACACCATGCGGCGCGAGCTCGCCGACGCGCCGCCGCCTGCGGAGGGCTGGGAGGCCTGGGCGCGGACCCCGCTGCGGGACGGGTTCCGTGCCGTCGCGTGCGACCGCGGCGCCGCCGCGCTCGTCCCGGCCACGCTGGCCGCCTTCGGACCCGGTCACCCCGACCACCGCCCGGAGGAGGCGGGGGACGACCAGCCCGCGGTGCAGCGGCTCGCCGAACTGCTCGCCGGGGAGATCATAGGGCCGCTGCTGCCGTCCAGCGCCCTGGTCGTGGACGACACCGACCGGGTGGTGGCCGGAGCCGTCCTGACCGACTGGGACGGACTGCCCTGGATCGCGAGCGTGTTCCGCGACCCGGCGCTCGGCTACCCCGGCCTCGGCCGCGACCTGCTGCGCCGCGCCGTCGGGGAGGTCGCGCTCGCGGGCGGGAACGCGGTCGGGCTGGCGGTGACCGAGGGCAACCGGGCCCGGCGGCTGTACGAGGAGATGGGTTTCACGGCGACCGGCACGTCGCTGACGGTCGTCGTCCCCTGAGCACCGGGCACCGCCGTCCTGGAGCCGGCCCTCAGGGGTGGGCCAGCTCCAGGACGGCTATCCCGGCCAGCACGGCCGCGCTCGCCGCCATCCGCAGCCGCCCGAGGCGCTCGCGGAAGACCAGGGCCGCGATCAGCGCGGCGATCACGATGCTGGTCTCGCGCAGCGCGGCGATCGTCGCGAGGTTCCCCCGGGACTGCGCCCAGACCACCAGCCCGTAGGCGGTCAGCGACAGCACGCCGCCGAGCACCCCGAAGGGGACCGCAGGGCCGGCCCCGGTCAGCAGGCCGCGCCCCCGGCGCGCCCAGGCGATCAGCGCCAGCACCGGCCCCTGGAGCAGGAACAGCCAGGCGACGTAGCCGCCGACCGTGCCCGCGTGCCGCACGCCGCCGCCGTCCGCGACGGTGTACGCGGCGATCATGACCCCGGTGCCGGCCGCCGCCGCGAGCGCGGGCAGCTGGGCCCGGCCCGGTATCCCGTGGGCCAGGGCCAGCCCGGCCAGGCCGCAGGAGATGACGGCCACGCCGAGCAGTTCCCCGCCGCCGGGCCGGTCGCCGAGCAGGGTGACCGACAGCACCGCCACCAGCAGCGGCGCCGAACCGCGCGCGATCGGGTACATCTGCCCGAAGTCCCCCAGCTGGTAGGCGCGCAGCAGGAGCAGCTGGGAGGTCACCTGCAGCACCGCGGAGGTGATCAGGTACGGCCAGGCGGCGGCCGCCGGGAGGGGGTTGAGCACCACCAGGACCAGCGCGCAGGCGGTGTACGCGAGGTTGATCAGGGCGAAGCCGACCAGCTTGTCCCGGATCCGGTGTGCCAGCCCGTTCCAGACCGCGTGCAGCACGGCGGCGCTCAGGACGGCCACGGGGACGGCGGCGGACATGACGGGGCTCCCCTCCGACGGTCGGCCGAGGGGCCGGCGGACCACCGCCCTCGGAATCATGTTCCACGCTACACTGCCGTCATGGAAGAGCGTTCCGAATTTTCTCCGCTGGAGTCCCAGCTGGCCGCGCACGTCCGCGCCCACCTCGGCGACCTGCGCGGCAGCGAGGCCCGGGTCGCCCAGGTGGTCCTCACCCGGGGCGCCGATCTGGTCCGCCTCAGCGTGAGCGACGTCGCCGAGCTGGCCGGGACGGCGCCCTCCTCGGTGGTCCGCGCCTGCCAGCGGCTCGGCTTCCGGGGCTACCAGGAGCTGAAGATCGCCGCCGTCCGGCAGGCCCCGGCCCCCGCCGCCGACCCCGCCGACGCCCGGGACCCGGCCGCCCGGGCGCTCGCCGACACCGTCCGCGCCGCCCGCGAGGCGCTCGACGGGATCGCCACCACGCTGCCCGCCGACCGGCTGCGGGCGGCGGCCGGGGCTCTGGACGCCGCCGACCACGTGCTGGTCCTCGGCGAGGGCCTGTCCGGCGCGGTGGTCCTGGACGCCGCGTACCGGCTGCGCGCGCTGGGCCTGCGCACCGACGCCCCCGCCGACCCGATCACCGCCCAGCTGGCCGCCGCGCAGCTGCCGGCCGGTGCCGCCTGCCTGGCCGTCAGCCACACCGGCGCCACCCGCACCGTGGTCGACGCCGCCCGCCTCGCCCGCGACAACGGCGCCACCGTGGTCGCGCTCACCAGCTACGCCCGCTCGCCGCTCGCCGACACCGCCACCCACACCCTGGTCGCCGGCGGCCAGGACCTCGTCTTCGGCCTGGAGACCACCGCCAGCCGGATCGCCCACCTGACGGTGCTGGACGCGCTCGCCCTGACCCTGCTCGCCCTGCGCGGCGAACCGGCCGAGCGGGCCCTGCGGCTGTCCGCGGACGTGACGGCCGAGCACGCGTACTGACCACGGACCCTGACGGCCGAAAGCGCCCTTCCCTTCCACCGCGGCACGCCATCGCACCCCCGCCGCAGCGCCGCCGCCCGGCGGTCCAGCCGGTGAAACGGCCGCGAGGGCGGCCGGTGGCGTGTGTAGGCTCGCGGGCATGGCAAGGGTGACGCGGGACGACGTGGCGAGGGCGGCGGGGACGTCGACCGCGGTCGTGAGTTATGTGATCAACGACGGACCGCGACCGGTGGCGGCCGCGACCCGGGCACGGGTGCTCGCCGCCGTCGAGGAGCTGGGGTACCGGCCCAACCGGGTCGCGCAGGCGATGGCCCGGCGGCGCACCGACCTCATCGGCATGGTCGTGCCGGACGCCCGCCAGCCCTTCTTCGCCGAACTCGCGCACACCGTGGAACGCGCGGCCGCCGAGCGCGGGCGGCTGCTGCTGATCGGCAACTCCGACTACGCGGACGAGCGCGAGGCCCACTACATCCGCGCCTTCCTGGGCATGCAGGTGGACGGCCTGATCCTGGTGACCCAGGACCCGTCCGCCCCCGGTGTCACCGGCGTGGACGCCCCCGACGGGACGCCGGTCGTCCTGCTGCACCACCGCGCCGAGACCGAGCGCGGGATCGCGGTGGTCGCGGACGACGAGGGCGGCGCCCGCGAGGTGGTCCGCCACCTGCTCGGCCACGGCCACGCCGAGGTGCACTGCTTCGGCGGCACCTTCTCGCTCAGCCCGAGCGACCCGGTGACGGTCCGCACCGCCGGCTGGGCCGCCGCCCTCGCCGAGGCCGGCCTGCCCACCGAGGGCCGGCTGACCCCGGCGCCGTTCGACCGCGTGCGGGCGCACCGGGAGGCGCTCGCGCTGCTGGCGCGCGCCGACCGGCCGTCAGCCGTCTTCTGCGCGACCGACGACCAGGCGATCGGCCTGCTGCGGGCCGCCGACGACCTGGGCATCCGGGTGCCGGAGGACCTCGCGGTGGCCGGGTTCGACGACATCGCCGAGGCGGTGATCGCCGGACCGCCGCTGACCAGCGTGGCCACCGCCCAGGCGGACATGGCGCGCGCCGCCGTCGACCTGGTGCTCACCGCGGGCACGGGCGCGGACGGCGAGCCGGCCCCGGCCGCCGGCGCCCGGATGTTCCCGGCCCGGATGGTGGTCCGCCGCTCCTGCGGCTGCACCGGAGCCTGAAGCCGCCGACCGGAGCGGACCGCCCGGCGTGATCCGGAGGGGAGGACCTACGCGCCGTCCGCCGCTCCGGGCGGCGGGCCCGCCATGAGGTGCAGGTTCTCGTGCCCGTCGGGCGCCAGCACCCGGTCGTGGTTGAACGCGGAGATCCCGGCCCAGAACGCGCTCCGCTCGAACATCGCCTTCTCGTAGCCGGCGACGGCGGCGTCGAGGGCCTCCGCGTCCCGGGAGCCGTCGGCCCGGGCGAGCACCGGGGCGACGGCGAGGGCGAGTTCGGCGGCGTCCCACATCGCGAGGTTGACGCCCTGGCCCGCGAACGGGGACATCAGGTGCGCCGCGTCCCCGACCAGCGTGACGCCCGGGCGGCGCGGCCAGCTCAGGCCGACCGGCAGCTTCTCCAGCCGCTGGGTGCGCAGCGTGTCGTCGCAGGCGGCCAGGGCGGCGCGGAACTCCGGTGCCCAGTCGGCGAAGTGACGGGCCACGGTGGCCCGGGTGCGGTCCGGGTCCTGGGCGGAGAGACCGGCCTCGGTCAGCCAGTCCTCGGGGCACCGGAAGAAGGCGTAGATCCGGATCCGGCCGTCGCTGTTGCGCTGGAGGACCAGGCCCTTGTTGTCGTGGAAGGCGAACAGGCTGCCGTGGCCGACGGCGGCGGCCGGCCCGGGGGCGGTGCGGTCGGCGTCGGGGATGCCGAGTTCGACCAGGCTGACGCCGGTGTAGTGGGGTTCGGCGGCGGTGAGCAGCGGGCGCACCCGCGAGTGGGCGCCCTCGGCGCCGACGAGCAGGTCGCAGGTCTCCACCGCGCCGTCGGCGAAGTGCAGCCGGTGCCGGCCGGCGCCGAGCGGTTCGGCGCGCTCCAGGCGGTGGTCCCAGCGCACGGCGGCCGGGTCGAGCGAGTCGAGCAGGAGGTCGCGCAGGTCGCCCCGGTCGATCTCGGGGCTCCCGGGAAGGCCGTCGGCCCCGTCCGCGCCGCCCGTTCCGGGGGGAGGTCCGGCCTCGAAGGCGACGTGCGCGGTGCCGTGCTTGTCGACGACCCGGAAGGCCTCCCCCTCCGGCCGGGACTTCGCCCGGAACTCCTGGGTCAGCCGCGCCTCCTGGAGAGCGCGCTGACCGGTGTCCCCGTGCAGGTCCAGGGTGCCGCCCTGGCCCCGGACGTCCCGGGCGGGCTCGCGCTCGTACACGGTGGCGGCGATGCCGTGCACCCGCAGGATCCGGGCGAGGGTGAGACCGGCGGGGCCGGCGCCGATGACCGCGATCCGCGGGGTGTCCGGGGCGGCGTCCTGCGTGGGGTCCGTATGGTCCGTATGGTCCGTGGGGTCCGTGGGGTCCGTCGTCGCTTCGGTCATGCTGCGCCGTGCTCCTTCCGGGACGGGGGAGACGCGTCGGGCCGTGACGCCGTCCCAGTCTGGTCGGCCGGACCCACCGGCAGTAGACCGGAACCGGACGGCGCGCGGCGGACCGTCCGGTCAGATCCCGGCCCGGGTGAGCCGGCGGAACACGACGACCACGACGACGGCGGTGAGCGCCAGCAGCAGCCCGGCCTCGACGAGTTGGATCGGAACGAGGTGCGAGACCGGGTGGTACTGCCCCCAGGAGGTGGGCGCCGCCGAACAGACCTCGGACGACGCCATGCATGCGTCGGACGTCATCCTGGTGCCGTCCGCGAGCACCACCCCGTGCTCCACCAGCCAGGCGTTGGTGGGCTGACGGAAGCCGCCCAGGGTGTCGTTGTACGGCTGCTCCCGCTCGACGACCGGCCAGAGGTGGGGCCGCAGCATGATCATCGCGGTGTGGGCGAGCGCCACCGCCGCGCCGCTCACCAGCACGGCGGCGACGGTGCGCCGCAGCAGCTGTCCGACCAGCACGCCCAGCGCCAGGCCGAACAGCGACCAGGCGACGGGGGCCACGCCGAGCACGGGGTAGGTGAACCCCTGGAACGGCGGGTCGAAGGCCCCGAAGGCCCCCCGGCTGTGCACGATGTCCGACCACCACACCCAACTGGTCAGCGCGGCCACCACGGTGGACAGCAGCAGCACGGCGGCGGCCGGGACGGCGAGCCGGGCCGCCAGCCAGCGGCCCGGGCCCACGGACTGCGCCAGCACCATCCGCAGGGTGCCGCGCTCGTACTCCTGGGCGAGCAGCGGCCCGCCGAGGAACGTGCCGAGCAGGATCGGGACGGCCGTGATGGCCGGTTGCAGGATGTCCGTGAACATCCGGAGCAGCATCTCCAGCCGGCCGTACTGCACCCGGCACTCCAGGGTCCATTCCCCCGAGGGTTCGCAGCCGGTCCGTGCCATCAGCTCGGCCCGGTCCTGGATGAGGAAGTGCAGCGCGACCAGGATCAGCGCGGTGAGGACCGCCGGAATGGCCATCGTCCGTACCGCCACCCGGCTCTGCTGCCACGACAGCCAGAACACGCCGCGCGGACCTCGGGAGCGGCGGGCCGCCGCGGGTCGTCCGGCCGTACGGCCCGCGGGGGCGGGCGGGCCGGTCAGGGTGCTGGTGCTCATGCGGCGGCCTCGCGATCGGGGGCGGTGGCGGGGATCCGGGGCGGGGTGCGGAGGTAGGCCAGCAGCAGTTCCTCCAGGCTCGGCCGGCTCGACTCCCACGGCCCGTCGACCGGCTCGCCGGTGTGCAGCAGCGCGGTGACCTGGCGGCCCCGGACCCGCCGCTCCACCGCCATGCCGGCGGGCAGTTCGGCGCCACCGGCACCGTCGGCGACACCGGTGAGCAGCTGGTGGCCGTCGAGGATCTCCTCGAGGTCCCCGGCCAGCCGGATCCGGCCCGCCTGGACCAGCAGCAAGTGGTCGATGACGCCGTCGAGTTCGGGCAGGATGTGCGAGGAGACCAGGATCGTGGTGCCGCGTTCGGCGGCCTCGGCCATCAGCAGGCCCATCAGCTCGTGGCGGGCCAGCGGGTCGAGGTCGGCCATCGGCTCGTCGAGCAGCAGCAGTTCGGCGCGCTTGCCGAGGGCGAGGGCGAGCGCGACCCGGGTCCGCTGGCCGCCGGAGAGCGCGCCGATCCGCGAGCGGGGATGCAGCTCCCCCAGGTCGACGACGCGCCGGGCCGCCTCCTCGTCCCAGCCGGGATTGAGCTCGCGCCCCATGCGCAGCGTCTCCGCCACCGTGAAGGAGGGGTAGAGCGGCTTCTCCTGGGTGACGCAGGCGACCCGGGCGCGGGACTCCGGGGTGCTCGACGTCCCTCCGAACACCCGCAGTTCGCCCTCGGTCGGCCGGATCAGGCGGGCGACCAGGGTCAGCAGGGTGCTCTTGCCCGCCCCGTTGGCACCGACCACGCCGCAGATCCGGCCGGCCGGGACGGTGAAGTGGCAGTCGCGCAGGGCCCATTGGTCGCCCCGGTAGCGCTTGCCCAGTCCCACGGCCTCGACGGCCGGCCGCCCCTCCCCCGGTGTCCCGTCCGGTACGGATGTCGCGTCCGTCATGCGGTCCCCCCGCCCTCCCTAGTTCGGTCCGGCCGGATCCACCGGGCCGGTTGACGTGTGCGCCGCCGGGGCGACGGTGACGCCGGTCTCGAAGCGCTGCTCCAGCACCGAGGCCATCAGCGCGGCGATGTCCTCCCGGTCGAGTCCGGCGGCGCGGGCCTCGTCGACCCACCCCACCAGTCCCGCCCGCAGCGGGCCGTCGGCGGCCGCCCCGGGCCGGGCGAGCGAGCGGCGGACGAACGTGCCGAGCCCCGGGCGGGGCTCGACCAGCCCCTCGCGCTCCAGTTCGCGGTAGGCCTTCAGCACGGTGTTCGGGTTGATCGCGGTCTGCTCGACCACCTCCCGCGCGGTCGGCAGCTTGTCCCCGGGCCGGAGCACACCGAGCCGCAGCGCCTGCTTGGTCTGCTGCACGATCTGCTGGTAGGTGGAGACGCCGCTGCGCCGCTCGATGCGGTACTCGATCACACCCGGCTCACCCTTTCACTAGTTCATTAGTGGAATCGTGGCGGACCACGGCATGCCGGTCAAGTCGGACCAGGGGGGTCGGGCGGGTCAGGGGCGCCGCAGGAGGCGCAGGTCCCCGTCGTCCACGACCCGCCGGTAGCCGAGCCCCTCGTAGCGGCCGAGCATCCGGAGGGTGTCGGCGATCGCGCAGGGCGCGTGCACGCTCGGATCGGCGAGGTCGACCACCACCCACTGCGGCCCGTCCTGCAGCGCGTCGGCCAGTGGCGGCGCCGGCTCGCGGCAGACCAGGCCGACCGTGGTGCGCCCGGCCAGTTGGGCGGCGAGGCGGTTGGACGCGGCGACGGTGGCGCCGTCGGGTATCCGGGCCAGCATCTCCCTGCTCCGGGCGAGGCGGGGCGAGGTGTCCCAGGCGCCGGGGGCGGCGAGTTCGCGCAGCGGGTAGAGCGGCAACGTGACCGCGCCGACCAGGCCGGCGACCGCCAGCGCACGGCGGGTCCGGCGGGCGGCGCGGCCGTCCGCACCGGTCGGCCCGTCCAGGGAGTCCACCCCCGCGCCCGGGTCGGCGGCCGGTCCGGAGAACGCGCCCGAGCGGCGCACGGTGTCCACCAGGGCCGCCAGCAGCAGGGGCATCAGCACCGCGCTGTAGTGGTACCCCACGCCCCAGTAGTGCGGGTTGTCGGCGAGCAACCGCCAGGCCAGGGTGGGCACGCAGAGCAGCGCCAGCGGCGAGCGCAGCCCCAGGAACCCGGCGGTCGCGGCGGCCAGGGCGAGCAGCAGCCACTTCAGCGGCGGCCAGAACAGCCGGGCCGCCGCCTCCCACGGCGCGCCGACGGCGTCCCCGGCGCCCATCTGCCCCCAGTAGTCGAAGTCGCCCCGCGGGTTGAACGAGGGCAGCACCACCAGCATGGTCAGGGCCGTCGCGGCGAGGCCGAACAGCGCGGTGCCGAAGCCCAGCGCCCGGATCCCGCTGCCGCGCGGGGCGCGCACGCACACCAGGGCGCCGACCACGGCCACCGTCAGCCCGAGGTCCTCCTTCACCAGCACCAGCGGCAGCGCCCAGAGCACCGCCGCGACCGGCCGCCCCCGCCCCAGCGCGGTGGCCGCGAACGCCAGCAGCGGCACGGCGAACGCGATCTCGTGGACGTCGTCGGCCACCGCCTCGACGATCCCCCAGGACGCCCCGGTCAGGCAGCCGACGAGGGCGGCCAACCGCCAACCGCCGATGTCGTGGGCCCAGCGGCTGAGCGGCACCACGGTCAGCGCCATCAGCACGGCCTGCGCGAGGAGCAGCGTCACGGCGCCCGGGAACACCCGGTACAGCGGGGCCAGGGTGGCGAGCAGCGGGTGGAAGTGGTCCCCGAGCAGGTGGTAGCCGGGGCCCTTGAGCAGCACCTCCGGCGCCCGCCCCTGCGCGTAGGCGCGCACCGCCTGCTCGAAGATGCCCAGGTCGTAGGCCTGGGTCAGCATGCGCCGGTGCCGGTTGACGGCGACACAGGAGTAGAGCACGGCGAACAGCCCGGCCAGCCCCCAGGACAGGACCCGGGGGCGCCGGAGGGAGCGGAGCACCGCGCGGAGCACCCACATGACCAAACCACCCTTCCACTATTGAATTAGTGAAAGGGTGGTGGAACCCTGGAGCTGCCGTCAACCCCGTCCACACCGCCGACGGGGGGCTTCCCCGCCCCGCGAAGGGGGGTTAACTCCCCCACCGGAAAGGGGGTTTCTCCCGTTCTCCGATCCCGCCGCGATCAGCAGACTTCCTGTCATGAGCCCAGAGCCCACCACCCTCCCGCCCCCGGTCGCGGCCGCACCTGCGCGCCGTGCCCCGGACGGCAGCGACTTCGCCCAGCTCACCCGCCGGATAGTCGAGGAGGGGCTGCTCGCCCGCCGTCCCGGCTACTACGCGGCCCGCTTCGGCGTCACGCTGGCCGCGTTCGCGGGCGGCTGGTACGCCCTGTTCGCGCTGGGCGACACCTGGCTGCAGCTCGCCCTGGCCGCCGCGATGGCCGTCGTCTTCGCCCATCTCGGGCTCCTGGCACACGATCTGGCGCACCGTCAGGTGTTCGCCGGACGGCGCGCCGGCGAGATCGGCGGGCGGATCGTCGCCAACCTGCTGATGGGCATGAGCTACGGCTGGTGGATGAACAAGCACACCCGCCACCACGCCAACCCCAACCACGAGGGCCGGGACCCGGACGTCGCCCCGGACATCGTGGTGTGGTCGCAGGACCAGGCCCGGCGGGCGCGCGGGATCCCCCGGTTCATCGGCCGGCGGCTGGCGTTCCTGTTCCTGCCGCTGCTCCTCCTGGAGGGCCTCAACCTCAGCTACAACAGCTTCCGGGCACTGCGCGGCCCGTACCTGAAGCGCCCCCGGCTGGAGGGCACCCTGCTCGTGCTCCACTTCGCGGCCTACTTCGGGGCGGTGTTCACCGCGCTCCCGGCCGGCCGGGCGGTCGCCTTCCTCGCCGTCCACCAGGCCCTGCTCGGCGTCTACCTGGGCTGCGTCTTCGCGCCCAACCACAAGGGCATGCCGATGGTGACGCCGGAGATGCGGCTGGACTTCCTGCGCCGCCAGGTGCTGACCTCGCGCAACGTCCGCGGCAACCCCGTCCTGGACACGCTGATGGGCGGCCTCAACTACCAGGTGGAGCACCACCTCTTCCCGAGCATGCCGACGCCGGCACTCCCCCGGGCCGCCCGGATCACCCGGCGCTTCTGCGCGGAGAAGGGCATCCCGTACCACGAGACCGGCCTGCTCCGCTCCTACCGCGAGATCCTCGCCCACCTCCACCGCACCGGCGAGCCGCTGCGCGCGGACCACTGACCGCCGACACCGACCGCCGGCCGGGGAAGCGAACGCCCGGGCCCGCTAGCGGAGTTCGGTGGCGAGCAGGTCCATCAGGAGGTTGTCGTGCCACGTCCCGTCGGGGCCGCGCTCGTACTGGCGCATCACCCCCACCGGGCGGAAGCCGACCTTCTCGTAGCAGCGGATCGCCGCCGCGTTGTCGACCGCCGGGTCGATGATCAGCCGGTGGTGGCGGTGGTGGCCGACGAGGTGGCGGGCCAGGGTGCGGACGGTGTCGGTGCCGAGGCCGCGGCCGTGCACGGCCGGGTCGAGGTAGAGGTCCATGCCGGCGTGGCGGTACTCGTCGTCGTCGTTGGCGTACCACTGGACGGCGCCGACGACCCGGCCCTCGGCCTCGATCACGAAGCTCTCGGTGTCCGGCTCGGCGAGGTCGGTGGTGACGGCGTCGGTGAGGTCGTCACCACCGCGCCAGCGGGCGTAGACCTCGGGAGTGCGGCGGATCGCGACCAGGGCCCGGATGTCGCCGGCGGCGGCCGGGCGGAGCGTGACGTGCGCGCCGTGCAGGATCGTCCCCATACCAGCGGATGCTGCCACGGACCGCCGCGTTCGGCGAACCGTTTTCGGCTTTGCGCGCGCCGCCTCCCAGCGGGGATGATTCGCCGTCGTGATACGTCTGTCGATCTTCGTTCTCGCCGTGGTGGTCTACATCGTCTACCGGATCGTCCGCCGGCGGCGCCATCTTCGGTGGGCCCGCGACGGCTTCGACCCGGCCGCGTACGGCATGCCCCCGCGCGAGCGCCTCGACCCGGCCCGCCCCGGTCCGCCGACCCCGCTGGAGCAGCGGCAGCGCTCGCAGGCGGTCGCCGACGCCGCCTGGGCCGGGGACTGGCGCCCGGCGGCCGCGTACGTCGCCGAGCCCGGGGACCACTGGGACGAGCGGTGGTCGCGACTGGAGCTGCTCGGCGCGATCGCCGAGGAGGGCGACGGCTGGCTGAGCGCCTGGTGCTCCGCCGAGCCGGGCAACTGCGACGCCGCCACCCTGGAGGCGAAGCTGATGGTGCGCCGGGCCTGGGAGGTGCGCGGCTCCGGCTACCGGCACGAGGTCGGCGACGACGCGATCAACGCGTTCCGCGAGCTGCTGCCGGCCGCCGTCGAGGCGGCCCGCCGGGCGGCCCTGCTGGACCCGGCGAACCCGGGCCCGTGGGTGGTGATCGTGACGGCGGCGCGCGGCGCGCAGTTCACGCCGGAGCAGTTCCAGGAGGCCTGGGACGAGCTGGTCAAGCGCGCCTGGTACCACTACGAGGGCCACTGGCAGGGCATGCAGTACTGGTGCGAGAAGTGGTTCGGCTCGAACAAGCAGATGATGGCCTTCGCCGAGCGCGCCATGGACGCGGCCCCGCCCGGGAGCCCGCTCGGCGGGCTCTACCTGCACGCGCTCGCGGAGCTGGAGAGCCGCAGGAGCATCGCGTCGACACTGGCGGCCGACAGGACGAAGTGGCGGATCGAGAACCTCGCCGCCCAGCTGCGGCAGGTCCGGCCGGACGACGAGCACCTGCCCCGGCTGCGGCACCTGCTGGCGCACTTCGCCGGCGAGGTGGAGGCGTACGACGTCGCGCTGGAGCAGTTCCGGGCGATCGGGCCGTGGTGCGGGGCGTACCCGTGGACCGAGCAGGAGGACCCGGCGGCGGCGTTCGACCTGGCCCGCGCGCTGGCGGTGAAGCGGGCCAAGGCCGAGCCGCCGGCGGACGAGCTGCGGCCGCGGAAGAACGCGGGGGCGCAGCAGCGCTGACCGCCGTACCGCACGGGAGGGGCGTTCCCCGCGCACCGCCCCTCCCCCGCGGATCCTCCGGCCGGGATCAGACGGTCTCGACCGGGAGGCCGGACTCGGCCCAGTCCTGGATGCCCTCGCGGTACTTGCGGACGTTGGTGTAGCCCAGGGAGGTCAGCCGGTCGGCGACCTGGCCGCTGTTGGGGCAGGCCTCGTTGGAGCAGTAGGTGACGATGGCGGCGGCGCGGTCCGGGAGCAGCTCGGGGGCGAGCCGGTCGACGTCGGCGCGGACCAGCTCGATCGCGCCGGGCAGGTGCTGCTGGGCGTAGTAGTCGCCGCCGAGGGTGTCGACGACGGTGACGGAACCGGTCTCGATGGCGCGGGCCAGCTCGTCCCGGGTGATGAGTGCGGTCATGCTGCGGCCTCCTGGGGCAACGCGGCGATTCGGACTATAGTCCGCTTATGACTCAGGACAATACCGGACCGCAGTCCGCTTACGCAATGCCCACGGATGCCGTGCCGCTGGAACTGCTGCGCACCCCGCCGCCCGTGGAGCGCGCGGACGCCGCCCGCAACCGGGCCGCCGTGCTGGAGGCGGCGGCGCGGCTGTTCGCCGAGCACGGGGTGGAGTCGGTCTCGATGGACCAGGTGGCCGCCGCGGCCGGCGTCGGCAAGGGCACGCTGTTCCGCCGCTTCGGCGACAAGGCCGGGCTCGGCGCGGCCCTGCTGGACGCGCGCGAACGCGCGCTCCAGGACGCGGTGCTGCGCGGGCCGGCGCCGCTGGGCCCGGGCGAGGAGGGCGCCGGGGCGCCGGCCGGCGAGCGGCTGGCGGCGTTCGTCACCGCCTACCTGGACTACCTGCTGGACCACCTCGACCTGGTCCGGATGTCCGAGACGGCCGGCCGGGGGTCGCGCTACCGCATCGGCGCGTACCGGTTCTGGCACCGGCACGTCGCGCTGCTGCTCGGCGCGGGCGGGCACAGCGCGGACCCGGAGCACGACGCGCACGCCCTGCTGGCGCCGCTGGCGGCCGAGCACGTGGCCGCGCTGCTGCCGGAGCTGGGCGAGGAGCGGATCCGGGCGGGAGCCCTGCGGCTCGCCGCCCGGCTGGGGTGAGCCCGGCTCAGCTCTCGGGCCCGTACGCGCCGAAGCCGCGGCAGACCAGGCCGTCCCGGAAGGTCAGCGCCTCCGCGACGGCCACCCCGCGCTCGTTGCGGTAGTCGATCACGATCGTGTCGACCGCCACCCGCACCGAGTCCAGGGTGAAGTGCAGGCCGGGCAGCAGCGCCAGCGCCTTGCCCCAGTACGCCCGCAGCGCGTCCTTGCCGCGCACCTCCCCCGACGGCTCCCCGAGGACGCTGACGGCCCGGGGCGAGACGAACACGACGTCGTCCGTGTAGTGCGCGAGAACACCCTCCAGGTCGCGGGAGTTCCAGGTCGCCACCCACTCCTCGGCGAACCGCTGCGCGAAAGCATGATCGATGGTCATACCGCCATCCTGCCCGCCACGGGGCGCGCCGGGGAGGGGAACGGACACCGCCGGGGTCGCGGGCCCCGGTGGCCGGGCCGGGAATCCCCCGCGAGAATGTCCGGGCCGGCTGTCGAAACGGCCTCCGCCCGTTCGACGCAGGGGTGAGCGGCGGGGAGAGGCCCCGCCCGCACCGACGAGGAGTGAGCCATCATGCCGCGCTTCATGACGCTGATCCGCATCGACGAGCAGCAGGCCTCCGAGTTCCAGCCCGACCCCGGCTTCGAGGAGCGGATGGGAGCCCTGTTCGCGGAGATCACCAAGGCCGGGGTGATGCTGGACACCGCCGGGCTGCTGCCCACCGAGGAGGGCACCCGGCTGCTCTGGGAGGGCGGGAAGGTGAGCTGCACCGACGGCCCGTTCACCGAGACCAAGGAGGTCGTGGGCGGCTACGCCCTCCTGCAGTGCAAGGACAAGGAGGAGGCCGTCGAGTGGACCAGGCGCTTCCTGGAGACGCACCCGGCGCACTGGACGGTCGGCGCCGAGCTGCGGCAGATCGACGAGAGCACCACGCCGCCGGAGGCGTGAGCGGCGGGGCGGCGGTTTGCCCCGGTGGGTGGCGGCTGCTCTGATGGGTGATCGTGACGGAGCGCAGCGCGGGGGCGGCGGAGACGGCCGGCAGGGTGGAGACGGCCAGGACGGTCGAGACCGTCTTCCGGATCGAGTCCGCCCGGATCATCGCGGGCGTCGCCCGCATCGTGCGTGACGTCGGCATCGCCGAGGAGCTGGCGCAGGACGCGCTGGTCGCCGCCCTGGAGCGGTGGCCCGAGTCGGGCGTCCCGGACCGTCCGGGCGCCTGGCTCATGGCCACCGCCAAGCACCGCGCGATCGACCTGGTCCGCCGCCGCGAGACGTACGCCCGCAAGCTCGCCGAGGTCGGGCGGACGCTGGAGGACGTCCCGCCGCCGGAGCCCTCCGGGCCGGACGACATCGACGACGACCTGCTGCGGCTGATCTTCACCGTCTGCCACCCGGTGCTGTCGGCGCGGGCCAGGATCGCGCTCACGCTGCGGCTGCTCGGCGGGCTGACCACGGCGGAGATCGCCCGGGCCACCCTCTCCACCGAGCCGGCGGTGGCCCAGCGGATCGTGCGCGCCAAGCGGACGCTGGCGCGGGCCGGGATACCGTTCGAGGTCCCGTACGGGCGGGAGCGGGCGGAGCGGCTCTCCTCCGTGCTGGAGGTCATCTACCTGATCTTCAACGAGGGGTACGCGGCGACCGCCGGCGACGACCTGCTGCGGCCCGCGCTCTGCGAGGACGCGCTGCGCCTGGCCCGGGTGCTGGCCGCGCTGATGCCCGAAGAACCGGAGGCGCACGGGCTGGCGGCGCTGCTGGAGTTCCAGGCCTCCCGGACGGCCGCGCGCACCGGGCCGGGCGGCGAGCCGGTCCTGCTCGCCGAGCAGAACCGCGCCCACTGGGACCGGCTGCTGATCCGGCGCGGGTTCGCCGCCCTGCCGCGGGCGGGTGCCGGGCCGTACGCCGTCCAGGCCGCGATCGCCGCCTGCCACGCGCGGGCCGCGCGTTACGAGGACACCGACTGGGCCACCATCGCGGCGCTCTACGGCCGGCTGATGGCGCTGACGCCCTCCCCCGTGGTGGAGCTGAACCGGGCCGTGGCGCTGTCGATGGCGGAGGGGCCGGAGGTGGCGCTGGAGGTGGTGGACGCGCTGGCGGCCGAGCCGGCGCTGCGCGGGTACCACCTGCTGCCCGGCGTCCGGGGCGACCTGCTGGCGCGGCTGGGGCGGGGCGCCGAGGCGCGGGCGGAGTTCGAGCGGGCGGCGGGGCTCACCCGCAACGTCCGGGAGCGGGAGCTGCTGCTCGCCAAGGCGGCGGAGGCGGCCGAGGCGGCAGCAGCCCGGGCGGACGAGGGTCGAGGGGTGGAGGGTCGAGGGGTGTGAGGGTCGTCGGGGGTCGGGGACTCAGAGCGCGTCGTCGAGGCGCAGCCGGGCGCTGACCTGGCCGAGGCCGTCGGCGAGCACGGCCAGCTGCTCCCGGGTGAGCACGTCGATGAGCAGCTCGCGGACCAGCGCGACGTGGCCGGGGGCCGCCTCGCGCAGCATCTCGTCGCCCTGCTCGGTGAGCTCGGCGAAGACGCCGCGCACGTCGCTGGGGCAGGAGCGGCGGCCGACCAGGCCCATCTTCTCCAGCTGGGTGACCTGGTAGGTCAGCCCGCTCTTGGAGGTGACCAGTCTGTCCGCCAGCTCGGTCATGCGCAGCGAGCCGGCCGGGGCGGCGGAGAGGTGGACGAGGATCTCGTACTGGGTGTGGGAGAGGCCCGATTCCTCCTTGAGCTGGCGTTCCAGGCGGCGGTTGAGGAGGTTGCTCGCGGTGACGAAACTCCGCCAGGCGGCCATCTCCTCCTCGTCGAGCCAGCGGGGCTCGCGCGAGGAGGCGGCGGAGGGGGGCGCCGAGGGTGCGGACGAGGTGGAGGGCATGGGGTGATCGTACTCCTATTGTTCAAATTCGAACGAAGGTGTACGGTCTAAGTGTCGGTGTTCAAATTTGAACTACCGGCCCGTAGGCCCGCCGCCGCCACAAGCCGGGGCCCAGGACAGGCCGAACCGAGGGCCAGAGGAGAAGAGCCGCCATGAGCACCACCGCACCCGAGCGCATGCCCGCCCTCTACCTGTCGCACGGCGCGCCGCCGCTCGCCGACGACCCCGTCTGGCCCGGTGAGCTGGCCGCCTGGTCCGCCGACCTGCCCCGCCCCAAGGCCATCCTGATGGTCTCCGCGCACTGGGAGGAGGCCCCGCTCGCGCTCGGCGCCGTCACCACCGTGCCGCTGGTCTACGACTTCTGGGGCTTCCCCGAGCACTACTACGGCGTCCAGTACGCCGCCCCCGGCGCACCGCAGCTCGCCGAGCGCGTGCGCAAGCTGCTGCGCGCCCCCGGCACGCCCGTCCAGGACATCCCCGACCGCGGCCTCGACCACGGCGCGTACGTCCCGCTGGTGGAGATGTTCCCGGAGGCGGACATCCCGGTCCTCCAGGTCTCCATGCCGACCCTGGACCCGCAGCGGCTGCTGGAGATCGGCCGCCGGCTCGCCCCGCTGCGCGACGAGGGCGTGCTGATCGTCGGCAGCGGCTTCTTCACCCACAACCTGCGGGCACTCAGCCGCGACGGCCGGGTCACCTCGGTGATGGCCGAGTTCGACGACTGGGGCCGGCGCGCCCTGGCGGCCCAGGACCTCGACGCGCTGCTCGACTTCGAGCGGAAGGCCCCGGCCGGCCGGCTCGCCCACCCGCGCACCGAGCACTTCGCTCCGCTGTTCGTCACGCTCGGCGCGGCGGAGGGCGAGCTGGGCAGCCAGCGCACGGTGATCGACGGGTTCTGGATGGGCCTCGCGAAGCGCTCGATCCAGGTCGGCTGACGGCCGCGCGCTCCGTTCAGAGCGCGCAGCAGGTGAAGCGCTCGCCGATGTGCTCGGGCTGCTCGATCTCGTCGACCAGCGCCGCGGCGTAGTCGGGCACCGAGATCCGGCTCTCGCCCTCGGCGTCGGTGAGCAGCTGCTCCAGCGCGGTGCGGTAGCGGCCGGTGCGCTCGCCCGGGCCGATGTGGGCGGCCGGGCTGAGCACCGTCCAGCGCACGTCGGCGACCGTCCGGTAGTACTCCAGGGCGTCGCCGTGGGCGTGCATGATCTGCAGCACCGCCTCCGGCAGGCCCGGGGTGTCCCAGACCCGGATGCCGGGCGCGGTCTCCAGGCTGCCCGCGCCGCCGACCGCGACCAGCCGCGGCGCCTCGCCGCCGAGCCGGCGCAGCCCCTCGACCAGCGACCGGGCCGCCGGTTCGATCAGCGCCAGATGGCCCGGGCCGTCACCGCCGCCGACCGCGCTCACCAGGGCGTCCCGGCCGGCCGCGACCCGGGCCACGTCCGCCGGGTCCAGCACGTCCCCGGCCTCGACGGACACCTCCCCCGGATGGCGCGCGGCGTCGAAGCGGGACGGGGTGCGGACGACCGCCGTCACCCGGTGACCGCGCGCGGCGGCCTCCGCGACGACGGCGCTGCCGATGGTGCCGTTGGCGCCGAACACGGCGATCCTGGCCATGGGGTACCTGCCTGTTCTCCGGAGGGCCGGTGAGGTGGGGGCCGGTGGGGTGGGGCCGGCGGGGATCCGGAGCCAGCAGTAGCACCCGGGGCGGCCCGCACCCTGGCGGACACGCGGAGGCGGATGAGACGGTGGGCCGATGACTGATCGTCCGTTGAACGGTGATGACGTCCGGGCCGCGCTGGGCGAGCTGACGGCCGCCGTGGGGCCCGCGGCCGAGGAGGGCGGCGCCCGCTGGGAGGCGCCCGCCGGGCCGCTGGAGTGGAGCTGCCGGGAGACCGCCGCGCACATCGCGCACGATCTGCTCGCCTACGCCGGCCAGCTCGCCGCCCGGCCCGGGGACCGCTATCTGCCGCTGGACCTGACCGTGCGCCCGGAGGCCGGACCGGCCGAGGTGCTCACCGTCGTGACGGCCTGCGCCCAGCTGCTGGCCACCGCCCTGGACGCGGCGCCGCCCGAGCTGCGGGCCTACCACTACGGGCCGTGCGACCCGGCCGGCTTCGCGGCGATGGGCGTCACCGAGACCCTGGTGCACACCCACGACATCACCCTCGGGCTCGGCCTGGAGTGGCGGCTGCCGGAGCGGCTCGCCTCGGCCGCGCTGGCCCGGCTCTTCCCCGACGCGCCCGGCGGCGACCCGGCGGACGTACTGCTCTGGTGCACCGGGCGCGCTGAGCTCGACGGCCGCCCGCGCCGGACCTCCTGGAGCTGGCGGGCGGCCGTCGGGTGAGCCCCGGCGTCAGGCGGTCGCGGTCTCGGTGGCGATCCGCTCGGCGGCGCTGCGCTCGACGCAGAACTCGTTGCCCTCGATGTCGGTGAGGGTCGCCCAGCCCTTGCCGTCCGGGGTGCGGTGGTCCTCGAAGAGCGTCGCCCCCAGGGCGAGGAGGCGCTCCACCTCCTCGTCCCGGGTGCGGTCCTGCGGCTGGACGTCCAGGTGGACGCGGTTCTTGACGCTCTTGCCGTCGGGCACCCGGATGAAGAGCAGCGCGGCGCCCGCCGACTCGACCAGCGCCTCCGGGTCACCGGGGTTGTCGTCCTCGGACAGGGTGGCGTCCAGCACCTGCGCCCAGAACCGGGCCAGGGTGTAGGGGTCGGCGCAGTCGATCGTCACATGTCGTACCAGAGAAGCCATGGGGTCACTCTGACCTCGATCGTCCCGCCGGTCCAGTCGTTATCGGACCGGCCGGCTGTGCCAGTGGCCGTCGCCCGGGTAGCGCGGCGGGGCGGCCGGGACGAGGGCCTCGAAGGGGTATCCGGCCTTCTCGGCCACCCGGCAGGAGGCCTGGTTGTCCCCCTCGTGGAAGAGGTCGAGGCGGACCAGCCCGTCGGCGGCGAAGGTCTCCCCCGCCCAGGCGGTGAGCGCCGCCAGCGCCCGCGGGGCCACGCCCCGGCCGCGCGCGGCGGCGGCCGTCCAGTAGCCCACCTCGGAGCCGGCGCTGCCCGGGGCGCCGCGCTTGAGCACGACGTTGCCGACCAGCGCGCCCTCCTCCAGGACGGCGAAGGCGTACCGGCTGCCCTCCGCCCGGCCCCGCTCCTGGTCCTCCAGCCAGCGGGCGGCGTCGGCGGGCTCGTTCACCTGGTTGCGGATGAAGCGGCGCAGCGTCGGGTCGCGGTGGATCTCCAGCAGGGCGGGCGCGTCCCGCGGGAGGAAGGGGCGCAGCAGCAGCCCCTCGGCGCGCGGCGCGGCGGCGGCGAGCACGGCCGTCACCGCAGACCCTCCCAGCCCCAGCGCGGGGTGGGTCCCGGTTCTCCGAGGTCGGTGCCGGCCGGGGAGGCGGAGACGTCCTCGGCGATCCTGGTGCCCCAGTCGAAGTACTCCAGGACGCGGCGGCGCAGCAGCTCGTCCCCGGGCAGCTCCGCGCGCACCGCCTCGGCCATCAGCTCCATCCAGCGCAGGCGCTGCTCCTCGGTGATGGCGAGGCCGAGGTGGGCGCGGAGCAGGGCCTGGTGGCCGCCGAGTTCGGCGGTGAAGCGGTCCGGTCCGTCGAACACCTCGGCCAGCCAGACGGCGACGTGCTCGACGTGGGCGGGCGTGAAGCGGGCGAAGACCGGCGCGAGCAGCGGATCGGCGAGCACGCCCCGGTAGAACGTGTCGCTCAGCCGCCGCAGGGCGTCGAGGCCTCCGATCGCCTCGTACAGGCTGCCGGAGCGGTGGTCGGTCATCGGTGTCTCCCCCGTGCGCGGATGTCCTGTGCTCTTCCTATCACTGGCGGCAGGGTCGCGGGCTCGCGGAGGTGAACGGGACGACGGCGCGCGCGGACGAGGCGGTGGGGCGGCGGCCCCGGGTGGCGGCCGTCGGACGCCGGCCGGGCGCCCGGCCGGCCCGAGGGCCCCGTCCGGGTGACACCCCCGATCGGGGGTGTGCAGGGGGCGGCGGGCGGAGGACAGTGGGGCCCATGCAGATTCCACTCTCCGTGATGGACTTCCTCGACCGGGCCGAGCTGGTCTACGGCGACCGGGTCGGCATCGTCGACGAGCCGGTCCAACCGGCCGCACCCTGGACCGATCTGACGTACCGTCGGGTCGCGCAGCTGGCGCGGGCGCAGGCGGCCGGGCTGGACCGGCTGGGGGTCGGCCCCGGCGAACGGGTGGCGGTCGTGTCGCACAACTCGGCCCGGCTGCTGACCTCGCTGTTCGGCGTGAGCGGGCACGGCCGGGTGCTGGTGCCGGTGAACTTCCGCCTCAAGGCGGAGGAGGTGTCGTACATCGTCGAGCAGAGCGGCGCCTCCGTGCTGCTGGTCGACCCGGAGCTGGCCGAGCCGCTGGCCGGGGTGGTCGCCAAGCACAAGTTCGTCATCGGGGCGGACAGCGACGCACTGCTGTACGACTTCGGGAACGCTCCGCGCCGGTACGCGATCGACGAGAACGACACCGCGACCATCAACTACACCAGCGGAACCACCGCCCGCCCCAAGGGCGTTCAGCTCACCCACCGCAACATCTGGCTGAACGCGACGCTGATGGCCCTGCACTTCGGGGCGGGCGACCGCGACGTCTACCTGCACACCCTGCCGATGTTCCACGCCAACGGCTGGGGGCTGCCGTTCTCGCTCACCGGACTGGGCGCCCGGCACGTGGTGCTGCGGAAGGTGGACGGCGCCGAGATCCTGCGCCGGGTCGAGCGGCACGGGGTGACCTTCCTGTGCGGCGCCCCGGCGGTGGTGCAGATGGTGCTGGACGCGGCCGCCGAGTGGGACGGCCCCGTTCCCGGCCGGGACCGGGTGCGGATGGTGGTGGCCGGCGCGCCGCCGCCGACCTCGGTGGTGCAGCGGGTGGAGTCCGAACTCGGCTGGGAGTTCATGCAGATCTACGGCCTGACCGAGACCTCCCCGGTGGTGACGGTCAACCGCACCCGCGCCGAGTGGGACGAACTGCCCGCCGAGCGGCGGGCGGAGAAGCTGGTGCAGGCGGGCGCGCCGGCGATCGGCAACCAGGTGCGGGTCGACGAGCAGGGCGAGGTGCTGGTCCGCTCCAACGTCGTGCTGGACGGCTACTGGCAGCAGCCGGAGGCCACCGCGGAGGCGCTGCGGGACGGCTGGTTCCACACCGGCGACGGCGGCGTGCTGGAGGACGGCTACCTGACCATCTCGGACCGGAAGAAGGACGTCATCATCAGCGGCGGGGAGAACGTCTCCTCGATCGAGGTGGAGGACTGCCTCTACGACCACCCGGCGGTGGCCGAGGTCGCGGTGATCGGCGTGCCGGACGCCAAGTGGGGCGAGACGGTCAAGGCGCTGGTGGTGGCGAAGCCGGGCGCGGAAGTCACCGAGGCGGACCTCATCGCGCACTGCAAGCAGCGGCTGGCCGGCTACAAGTCGCCCACCTCGGTGGAGTTCCGGGACGCGCTGCCGCGGACGACCACCGGGAAGCTGCAGAAGTTCCGGCTCCGCGAGCCCTACTGGTCGGGCCGGGAGCGGAAGGTCAACTGACCCGGCCCGCCCGGGGGTTCAGTCGAGCAGTCCGGACTCCCGTGCGGCGAGGGCGAGTTCGGTGCGGTTGCGGACGCCGAGCTTGTGCATGGCGCTCTTCAGGTAGCCGGTCACCGTGTTGCAGGTGAGGCCGAGCTGGGCGGCGATCTCCGGGTTGGTCCGGCCGGTCGCCGCCCAGCGGAGCACCTCGTGCTCGCGCCGGGTCAGCGGAGGTCTTCGCACCGCGCCGGCGGCCGGGGCCGTCTCCGCCGGCGGGGTCTCGCGCCAGGCCTGGGCCCCGGCGAGCGCCCGGGTGGCGGCCTGGGCGAGCCTGGCCACGGCGGCGATCCGGACGTCCCCGAACGGGACCACGGCGCGCAGCGAGGCGTACACCACGCCGTGCACGGTGCCGCCGTGCAGCAGCGGCACGGTGAGCATCGCGTAGAGGTCCTCGGCGGTGACGGCGGCGTCGTAGTGGTGCGAGATGGTGGTGGCGGCGCGGTAGTCGGGCACCCAGGTGGGCTCCCGTTCGGCGAGCGCCCGGCCGCCGAGGCCGGTGCCGGCCGGCACCGGGAGGTCGTGCAGCAGCTCCGCCCGGGTGCCGGCCCAGTGCCGCAGCACCATGCCCTCGCCGCCGGCCCCGGTCACGCCCGGCTCGGGCACGCCGACCAGGCCGACGTCGGCACCGCAGTCGGCGACCACCCGGCGGGCGAGATCGCCGAGCACGGCGTCCCGGACCAGCTCGGCGGCCCGGGCGGCGAGGTCGTCCGGGGCCTCGGCGCTGCTCTTCGGCGCGGTCGGGGCGGTCGTCATCGCGCGATTGTCACACGCCCTCCCGGCGGTGGGGAGGGGTCGCGAACGGGTTCGGCGTGCGTGTCGTGTGGAGTTGCGCGGAGTTCCGGGTGGGCGCGGGCCCGGCGGCGTAGGGTGCGGGCGCGAGGTTACCGGCGGGTCACCCCAGGGTCCCGCCGCCGCCTTCCGGTGTTTCCGTGGCTTCCAAGGTGTTCCGATGCTTGCGAAGGGGAGATCCATGGCGGATCCGAACGTTCCCGGGGCTTCGCCCGTGCTGGCCGGGCTGCTCGCCGATCTGCGGGCCGAGAGCGGGGTGCTGGACGGGCTGGTCGCCGGACTGGAGCCGGACGACTGGGCGCTGGACACGCCCGCGCCGGGGTGGACGGTGGCGCACCAGATCGCCCACCTGGCGTGGACGGACGACTGGTCGGAGCTGGCCGCACGCGATCCGGAGGCCTTCGTCGCGGAGTCCGGCCGGGTGTTCGGCGAACTGGTGGCGGCCGGGGCGGACCCGGTGGAGGAGGGCGCGGCGCGCGGGGCGGGCGAGCCGCCGGCCGCGCTGCTGGCCCGCTGGCGCTCCGGCCGGGAGCGGCTCGCGGCCGCGCTCGCGGCGGTGCCGGCCGATGCCAGGCTGCCCTGGCTGGGCCCGCCGATGAAGGCCGCGTCGATGGCCACCGCGCGGCTGATGGAGACCTGGGCGCACGGGCAGGACGTGGCGGACGCGCTCGGCGTCCGCCGGGAGCCGACGGCGCGCCTGCGGCACGTCGCACACCTGGGGGTGCGGACCATGGGGTTCGCGTTCACGGTGCACGGACTGCCCGCCCCGCAGGCCCCGGTGCGGGTGGAACTGACCGCGCCGGACGGCGGATCGTGGGCCTGGGGGCCGGCGGACGCGGCGGACCGGGTGACCGGCCCGGCGCTGGACTTCTGCCTGCTGGTCACCCGGCGCCGGCACCGGGACGACCTCGCGCTGAACGCCGCCGGCGAGGTCGCGACGGCCTGGCTGCCGATCGCCCAGGCCTTCGCCGGACCGCCCGGAGCGGGCCGGGAGGCGGGGTCGTCGCTTTAGCCGATGAATCGTCAAATAGGCCAGGTCGCGCGGTAAACCACACGTTTCGGCGATATACAGAGTTCGTCGGCGAATGATGGACTTCGGGCATGACGCGAATGAAGCTGACGCGAACGAGCCCGGCGCGAACGAACCCGGCGCGAGTGCCCTCGATGCGCACCGTCCTCGCCGGGGCCGCCGCCCTGCTCGCCGCCGGTGGCCTCATGGCCGCCCCCGCCCAGGCCGCGTTCGCGCTGCCCGCCGCCCCGGCCGCGGCCGCCGCGCCGGCGCAGGTCCGGGCGGGGACGCCGGCCGCGCACCAGGTGTTCACCTTCTTCGAGGCGTACCGGGGGGCGGTGCTCGGCGAGACCGGCGAGACCCCGCGCGCCGTCCGCGAGCGCTACCTCTCCCCGCACCTCAACGTCCGCCTGGACGCCTGGGCGCAGCAGCACGACGCCGATCCGGTGTTCCGGGCCCAGAACGTCCCGGTGGACTGGTCGGTCCAGCAGGTGAAGGACGAGTACGGCTTCGCCTCGGTACGGCTCACCGAGCTCTGGGACGGCGGCGGCAGCCAGGACGTCTGGTACACGGTGCGCCTGAGCGACCTGCGGATCGTCGAACTGAACGACCGGCCCGCCTTCTGACCGGCCCTCGGGCGGCCGGTCACCACGGACCCCGGCGCGGCGCAGGCATCCCCCCACGACTGCGCCGCGCCGGTCGCACAGCACTGAATCCCGCCGCTTGCCGCCTACTTCCCGCCGTCCCGCAGGAGCAGCAGCCCGCGGCCCCGCTCCAGGGCGCCCGCCGCCCAGGCCGGGAGGAGTTCGCCGAGAAGCCACTCGGCCTCCTCCGCCGCGTCCTCGTCGCCGCCCGGCAGGTGTTCGGGCTCCCGGTGGATCCGCTCGGTGTCGAACCCGGCCAGGACGCCGCCGCCGCGGTGCCGTCACAGCCCGATCCGCAGCGGGGTGAGCCGGGTGGCGACCAGGTTGGTGGCACCCCGGTCCCGTTCGACGTGCCCGTGCACCAGGAGCCCGGCCCGGTCCAGGGCGGTGCGGCGCTGGGACTCCCAGACCGGCCGGCCGCAGATCACGTTGATCAGCCCGGTCTCGTCCTCCAGGCTGAGGAAGAGCACCCCGCCCGCCGTCGGCGGCCGCTGCCGGTGGGTGACCAGGCCGCCGACCACCACCGCCGTGCCGGCCGGCACGTCCGGGAGTTCGGCGGCCGAGAGCGCGCCGCCGCGCTCCAGGTGGGCGCGCAGGTGCTGGAGCGGGTGGCTGGTCGCGGACGTCCCGGTGGCCCAGAGGTCGGCGATGGTCTCCTCGATCGGGGTCATCGCGGGCAGGTCCGGCGCCTCGGTGCCGGGCGTCGTGCCCGGGATGAGGTCCGCCGTGACGCCCGCGAAGGCGCCCGCCGCCCAGAGCGCCTGCCGCCGGCCGAGCCCGAAGCAGCCGAACGCGCCCGCCGCGGCCAGCGCCTCCAGGGCCGGCGCGGGCAGCCCGGTGCGGCGGGCGAAGTCCTCCAGGTCCGCGTACGGCTGCCCGGCCGCGATCGCCCCGGCCTGCGCGGTGCCGATGCCGCGCACGGTGTCCAGCCCGAGCCGGATCGCGGGCTGCGGCTTCCCGGCGGTGAGCGGCGGTTTCGGCGTCGGCCCCCGGTACGGCTCCAGGGTGGGCCCGGGCCCGCTGGCGTTGACGTCCACCCCGCGTACCCGCACGCCGTGCCGCCGGGCGTCCGAGATCAGGCTGAGCGGCGAGTAGAAGCCCATCGGCTGGTTGGCCAGCAGGGCGCAGGTGAAGGCCGCCGGGTAGTGGTACTTGAGCCAGGCACTGGCGTACACCAGATAGGCGAAGCTGATCGCGTGGCTCTCCGGGAAGCCGTAGTTGGAGAAGGCCTCGATCTTGGTGTAGACGTCCTGCGCCACCTCCTCCGGGATGCCGCGCTCGGTCATGCCGCCGAGCAGCCGCTCGCGCAGCCGGGCGACCCGCTCGTGCGAGCGCTTGGCGCCCATCGCCTGGCGCAGCCGGTCCGCCTCGGCGGGGGTGAACCCGGCGCAGTCGATGGCGAGTTGCATCATCTGCTCCTGGAACAGCGGCACTCCGAGGGTCTTGCCGAGCGCGTTCTCCATCAGCGGGTGCGGGCAGCCGGCCGGCTCCAGCCCGGCGCGGCGGCGCAGGTAGGGGTGGACGGAGCCGCCCTGGATCGGGCCGGGCCGGATCAGCGCGACCTCCACCACCAGGTCGTAGAAGTGGTCCGGCTTGAGCCGGGGCAGGGTGGCCATCTGGGCGCGCGACTCGACCTGGAAGACGCCGACGGTGTCGGCCCGCCGCAGCATCGTGTACACGCCCGCGTCGTCGTCCGGGATGGTCGCCAGGTCGTAGTGCTCGCCGTGGTGCCGGGCGACCAGGTCGCAGGTGTCGTGCAGCGCGGCGAGCATGCCGAGGCCGAGCAGGTCGATCTTGACCAGCCCGGCGCCGGCCACCGATTCCTTGTCCCACTGCAGTACGGAGCGCCCCGGCATCCGCGCCCACTCGGTCGGGCAGATCTCGGCGATCGGCTCCCGGGTGAGCACCATGCCGCCCGAGTGGATGCCCAGGTGGCGCGGCAGGCCGTGGAGCTGCCCGGCGAGCGCGAGCACGTCGGCGGGGATGACGGCGTCCGCGCCGGGCGGTGAGCGGAAGTCGGCCTGCCGGCTGAACGCGTCCACCTGCCCCTGCGGGTAGCCGAGCACCCGGGCGGCGTCGCGCAGGGCCAGCCGGGGCCGGTAGGTGATCACATTGGCGACCTGGGCGGCGTGCTCGCGCCCGTACCGGCGGTAGACGTACTGGATGACCTCCTCGCGGCGGCGGTTCTCGATGTCCAGGTCGATGTCCGGCGGCCCGTCCCGGGCGGTGGAGAGGAAGCGTTCGAAGAGCAGCTTGTAGTGCACCGGGTCGACGGCGGTGATCCCGAGCGCGTAGCAGACCGCGGAGTTGGCCGCAGAACCGCGCCCCTGGCACCAGATGGACTCCCGGCGGCAGAAGTCGACGATGTCGTGGACGATCAGGAAGTAGCCGGCCAGGTCGAGTCGTTCGATGACGTCCAGCTCGCGGGCGAGCTGGCGGCGGGCCGGGCCGTTGCCGGGCCCGAACCGGGCCGGGCCGCCCTCGGCGACCAGGGCGCGCAGGTGGCTGATCTCGGTGTGGCCGGGCGGGACGGGATAGCCGGGCAGCTCCGGGTCCAGGGTGGCGAAGTCGAAGGCGCAGGCCCGGGCGAGGTCCACGGTGGCCTCGCGCACGCCCGGGAAGCGGGCCAGCCGGGCCGCCATCTCCCGGCCGGAGCGCAGGTGGGCGGTGCCGGCGGCCTGCGTCCAGCCCACCGCCTCGGGGAGGGTGCGGCGCTCGTGCAGGGCGGCCAGGCTCTGGGCGAGACGGCCCTCGGCGGGGCTCGCGTGGTGGGCGTTGGTGGAGGCGACGGTGGTCAGGCGCAGCCGGCCGGCGAGGGCCGCGAGCGCGTCGTTGCGCTGGTCGTCGCCGGGGAGCCACTGGTCGATCAGCTCGACGTGGACGTTCTCGCGCCCGAACGCCTCGGTGAGGGTGCGCAGTTGGACCTCTGGTTCGGCCGGTCCGCCGCCGGCGGCGGCCAGCGCGGCGGGGACGCGGCCGAGGCGGCAGCCGGTGAGGACCGCCCAGTGGCCGCCGTGCGCTTCGGCGAGGGCCTCGACGTCGTAGATCGGGTTCCCCTTGGCCCCGCCGGCGAGTTGGGCCGCGCCGATGACGGCGGAGAGGCGGCGGTAGCCCTCCGGGTCGCGGGCCAGCACGAGCAGGTGCTCGACGCCGCCCTTCTCCTGGCGAAGTGTCAGTTCCGCACCGAAGACGGTGGACACGCCCGTTCCGCGGGCCGCCTCGGCGAGGCGGACCGCGCCGTAGAGGCCGTCGTGGTCGGTGAGCGCGAGGGCCTCGACGCCCAGCCGGGCGGCCTCGGCGACCAGCGCCTCGGGGTCGCTGGCGCCGTCGAGGAAGCTGAAGGCGGAGTGGACGTGCAGTTCGGCCCAGGCCGGTCCGGCGGGCGGCCTCCCGGCGGGCCGCTCGGCGGGCCCGTCCGGGGTGTCGCCGGCGTGCGGGCGCAGCGGGACGACGTCGCCGCCGCCGTCGCCGGTCAGGCGCCGGTGCAGTTCGCTCCAGGGGAGGAGGGGATGGCTGGTGAATCCCATCGGGGGTGGTGCCTTCGGTCTCTCGCTCGTCTTCTCGGGCCCCCTCGGCGTGCCGGCCGTCAGTCGTACCCGGCCTCCACGAACCAGGCACCCCCCTCCACCGTGAGCAGCAGCGCCCGCCCGTCCGCCACCGTCACCTGGAACCGGGCCCGGCGGCGGGCGCGCGCCTGGTCCCACCAGTACTCGACCGCCGGCCAGGGGCCGGTCCAGCCGTCCACCGCCAGTTCCCGCCCGCGCACCGCCACGGTGGCCGGGCGGGCCGACACCCCCGCCCGGCCGTCCACCGTCACCGGCCGCCCGGCCGCGTCCAGCACCGCCGCCGGCACCGGGACGCGGTGCACCACGGCCGGCCAGACGTCCCGCGGGCCGCCCAGCCGCCCGGGCCAGGGCGCGTCGGCGGGCGCCGCCGGGTCGTACGGCTCGCCCCAGGGCACCCGGACCGCCTGGTCGTCCGGCCCCCGGCCGCCGGCCGGCTCGATCCGGCGCAGCCCGGCGTGCCCGAGCACCGCCTGTACCCGGGCCACCGCGCGCTCCACCCGGTCGTCCGCCACCGCCTGCCCCCAGAGGGCGAGTTGGCGGCCCTGGTCGGGGGTGAGGTCGTCGGGGACGAGCCGCAGCGCGGTGAACCCGCCCGGTTCGGGGGCGTGGGGGCCGTCGGCGCGGTCGAACGTGCCGGTGCTCTGCCAGGCCTGGAGCTGCCAGCGGACGCGCTCGGCGAGCGCCGTCGCGGAGAGCCGGCCCTCGTGGCGCCAGAGCCGCGCGACCGTCCGGCCGTCGGCGCACACCACCTCGACGGCGACCCGCTGGCAGGTCAACCCCGCCCCGGCGAGCCGCTGGTGCAGCCGCTCGGCCAGGGTACGGGCGACGAACACCAGCGGTTCGGCGAGCGGCTCGGGCGGGTCGAAGCGCTGCTCGACGGAGAGGTCCGGGCCCTCGGCGCGCGGCACCAGCGGGCGCGGCTGCAGCCCGCGGGCCAGCCGGTGCGCCACCGTGCCGGCCGGGCCGAAGCGGTCGGCCACCGATTCGGCGGGCAGCGCGGCGAACGCCCCGACCGTGGGCAGGCCCAGCCGCTCCAGCAGTTCGGCCAGCTCGGCGTCGCCGAGCGCGGCCACCGGGTAGGGCGCGAGGAACTCCGCCGTCCGCCCGGCGGGGACCAGCACGCCGGCCCGGGCGGCGAGCACGGCGGCGAACAGGCCGTCGGCCACGCCGACCCGGCCGAGCGGCGGCGCCGCCTCGGCGGGGGTCCCGGCGCCGGGGGTCGCGCCCCCCGGGGCGGGGGCCGGCGGGTAGGCGGGCGGGCGGGCGAAGCCGCCCCGGGCGCCGTCCCGGGCTGCGGGCGCGGCGGCGAACAGCTCGTCCGTCCCGGCGACCGGCCGCCGGGACGCGGGCGGCCGCTCGGCGTCGGCGGGGTGCAGCGGGACGACCTCGGCGAGGCCGCCGTCGTTCCCGGCGCCGACGGCGCCGGGGCTCCCGGACGGCTCCGCGTCCGCCGGGTGCGCCTGGGGACCGGCGGTGTCCGCGGCCGTGTCCTGTTCACCCGCGGCGGCCGTCGTCGCCGCCGCGAGGGCGGCCGTGACCGCCCCCTGGACCTTCGCCGCCAGGGCCTCCTCCCCGCCGAAGTAGCGGGCCGGCCCCTTCACCGGGATCGCGCACAGCCCCGGGCGCAGCACCTCCACCCGGGGGGTGAACGCCTCCACCGCCGCGACCACCGGCTCGAACCGCCGGGCCTCCGCCTCCGGGTCGCGCTCGCGCAGCTCCAGCGCCGGGCAGAGCCGCTGGGCCAGCTTGAGCCGCTGCCCCTGCCGCACCCCGGCCGCCCGGGCCTCCGCCGAGCAGGCCAGCACCCGGCCGCCCTCGACCACCGCCACCGGGACGTCCCGGTCCTCCCCCGGACGTTCGGCGGCCACCACCGGCCAGTCCGGACACCACACCACCAGCACCCGGGGGGTGACCGCACCACCCGCCCCGGTGGACCCGGCCATCTCTCCGCCGGTCATCTCACACCACCGCCATACGGTCGAGGCCCGCTCCGGCCCCCGACACCGCGTCCTCCCCCACCTCGTCCACGATCCCGGCGCCGACCGTCTCCTCCACGGTCCGCACCGCGCCCTGCGCGTCCGGCAGCCAGAGCCGGGCCGTCCGCCCGCGCCCCGCCGATCCGCGCCCCTCGGCCACCACCTCCACCTGCCGTCCGGTGAGCCGGCCGTGCCCGTCCCCCAGCCCGAACCAGCGCCCGGAGCGCACGCCCAGCCGCAGTCCGGCCCCCGGCCAGGGCCCGGCCACCAGCAGCACGCAGCCGCTGCGGCGCAGCACGGCGGCCAGGCGGGCGGCCAGGTTCGGCGGGACCGGGCCGTCCGGGCGCAGCATGATCAGTTCGACGGCGCCGGCCAGCACGGACACCACCTCGGCCCAGTGCGGGCCGGGGTCGTCGGCCACCAGCAGCCGCCGCAGGTCGAGCCCGTACCCGGCGGCCGCGGCCAGCCCGAGGTCCGGCAGCCCGACCGCCGCGGCCCAGCCGCCGTCGGTCTCCCGCACCCCGGCGGCCAGCGCCAGCAGCAGCCCGGCGTCCCCGCCCGCGACCGACACCGCCGTGCCCCGCCGCAGCCCGCCCTCCGGCAGCAGCCCGCTCAGGGCGGGCACCACCGGCAGCAGCCCCCGGCCGGGGGCAGCGGTCGACGCCACCGGCCGGAGCGCGGGCTTCCGCTCGACGGTGGATTCGAAAACAGATTCGAAAACGGGCACACCCCCAGGATCGAACATTCGTTCGCAAAGATTCAAGTCCGAATCGCCCGCCCCACCCGTCACCCTCCGTACCCGCCCCGTCCTGCGGACGGTCGGCGGGGGGGAGGGGTGGGTCACCGACGGGGGGGGGAGTCCGACGGGCGGTGGGCGGCAGGGCCGGGCGCCGGGCGGGCAGTCGGGGGCCGAACCGCGGACGGGGCGGAGCCCGGCAGACGGCGACGGGGGGCGGACGGCCGGGGGCCGGGGGCGCGCAGGACGGCCGCCGCCGGTGGGGCGGCCGTCCTCGGGGTGTCGGCCCGGCCGTACGTGGCCTACTTGGGCATCTCGTTCCAGAGCTGGTCGGCGGTCTTGCCGGTGAGCTGGACCCAGATCTGGCCGGTGTTGTCGTAGTCCCTGGTGTTCAGCAGGTACGGCAGGTCGGGCCGCTGGTAGGCCCTCATGACGTAGTCGATGAACCGCGCGGTGGCGCTGTAGCCGCTGTTGTACCGGTCCCCCGGGGCGAGCGGGTGGACGGTGCCGGGCTGGAAGTTGTAGTAGCGCACCCAGTCCGCCAGCCCCTCCTCCAGCCATCCCGGGCGGTACGGGTGGCCGAAGAACGCCACGTGCGCGGCCTCGTGCAGCAGGAAGCCGGTGTCGCCCCGGTTGTTCCGGGTGTAGTTGATGTTGACGTGGATCTCGGGCACGGCGCCGGACCGCGCCTCGGCGGGGTAGTTGACGATCTGCGGGTCGAGGACGATCCGGAACCGGGGGGCGGCGGTCCACGCACCCTTGGTGACCAGGTTCGAGATCGTCGGGTAGTAGTTCGCGACGGTCTGCTTCTGCTGCTCCAGCCACGGGCCGAGGTCCGGGGCCTGCGAGTAGTCCAGGTCGATGACCGGGCGGCCGGGGTTCGGCGGGGTGGTGCCGGTGTTCCGGTCGAGGTTCCAGTTCTGCGCCGGGTCGCCGGCGTCGCAGGCGGCCACCTTCGCGTTCAGGTCCGCGCCGCGGGTGAGGCAGAGGCTCGGGTCCGAGACGTTGCGCAGCAGCCACCCCCTGCCGTCGCCCAGCGAGGTGTTGTGCAGGCTCCACCGCTGGTTGTCCGCGCCCACGTAGTTCCAGGCGCCGACGGTGTTCCGGCCCATGTCGCGGTCGATCGCGTTGTTGGTGCCGGGCACCTTGACCGACCAGGTGCCGGCGCCCTCGTCCTTGATCGTCCAGACCTGCTGGGCGGACGTCTCGTTCCAGTCGCGGACCACCACGTTGGACCCGGTGGTGCGGCTGTCCCACTGCAGGGCTCCGCCCGCCTTGCTGGAGAGGCGGTACTCGGCGCCGCTGACCGGCAGCGGCAGGTCGGTCGCGCTCGCGGTCCCGGCCCCCAGGGCCGTCCCTGACACCGCGGTCGCGGCGACCAGGACCGCGGCGGCGGCCGTACGACGGTTGATCATCTCGGGTTCCCCCTTCCGGCCGGCTCCCCGGTGGAGTCGACCTGTCGCCATGTCACCGCTCCGCCGCACACAGCGAGTCGACGGACCGTCCACGGACGCGTTGACAGGAGGGCCGGACGGCCCGACCCGGGGGTTTCGGTGCCCACGCCAAGTCGGCGTTTATTTCCACCCGGCAGGATTCGCCGGTGCGACCGAGGGCCGGCCCGGCCCCGGCGGCGGTCGCGGCGACGAAACGAGGTCGAGGAGAATCATGCGTGGCACCACGCTCGGTGACCGCTACCGGCTGGACGACTGGCTCGGCGGCGGTTCGATGGGCGATGTCTGGCTCGCCAGGGACCAGGTGCTCGACCGCCGGGTGGCCGTCAAGGTCCTCAAACCCGCCCTGCTGGACGAGCCCGGCTTCGCGGAACGGTTCCACGACGAGGCCCGGGTGATGGCCCGGGTGCAGCACCCGGGCATCGTCGGCGTGTACGACTTCGGCCCCGGCCGCACCGCCGAGAACGTCCCCTCCTGGGGCGCGCCGCCGGAACCCGCCGCCCGCCCGGTCGCCTACCTGGTGATGGAGCTGATCGACGGCGAGCCGCTGAGCGCCGTGATGGAACGGCGCGGACCGCTGACCGTCCCGCAGGCCCTCGGCCTGGCGCTGGAGGTGCTGGCCGGGCTCCAGGCGGCGCACGAGGCCGGCATCGTCCACCGGGACATCAAGCCGGCCAACCTGATGGTGCGTGACGGCCACGTGGTCATCACCGACTTCGGCATCGCCCGCCCGGGCTGCGACCCCCGGCTCACCGTGCCCGGGATGGTGCTCGGCACCGCCGCCTACCAGGCACCCGAACAGGCCTCCACCGGCACGGTCACCGCCTCGGCGGACCTGTACGCGCTCGGGGTGGTGCTCTACGAGTGCCTGACCGGGCGGCTGCCGTTCGAGGGCGAGACCGCCCTGGAGCTGATCCTCAAGCACCTGACCGATCCGGTGCCCCCGCTGCCGGACGACGTCCCGGCCCCGGTCCGGGCCCTGATCGAACGGGCGCTGGCGAAGGACCCGGCCCTGCGCTGGCCGGACGCCGCCGCCATGACCACGGCCGTCCTGGCGGCCCTCGCCGGCGCACCGGCCGAGGGCCCGGCGGCCGGGCCGTCCTGGGCGGCGGTGGTCCGGTCGACCGGCGCGCTGGCGGCGCTCCGGGCCACCGGGTCGGCGGTCCGCCCGGCGGTCGCGACCGAGGCCGCCGCCGCGACGCCCTCGCGCGCGGCCCGGTGGCGGGCGGCGCTGTTCGGCAGCCGGCGCCGGACCCTGCTCGTGACCGGCGCCGCCGCGCTCTGCTGCGCCGTCACCGCCACGACGGCCGTCGTCCTGCACCGGGCCGCGGGGCCGGCCGAGCTCCGGGCGGGCGACGCGGCGGCGGCCTCCGCCCCGTCGGGCCTCCCGCTGTCGGCGCCCGTCGGCCTGCTTCCCGACCAGGGCGCGCCGTCCCCCTCCCCCGGTGCGCCGGCCCCGTCCGGGGAACCCTCACCGACCGGGCCGGCCGTCCCGGGCGCGCCGCTCCCCGAGGCGGGCGTCACGGGCGGCGCGGCTCCGGGCGGGACGGCGGGCGGAGTCCCGGGCGGAACGGCCGGCGCGGCGGTGGGCGGGAACGGTGTCGCGCCGAACGCCTCCGCGAACCTCCCTGGCACGCCGGGGACACCGGGCGGGGCGGCCGGCTCCGGGACCGCGGGCGGCGCGCCGAACGCCCCCTCCTCCGCACCCGGGCAGCCGTCCGCCCCGGGCAGCCCCGGGTACACGGCCGCGCCGCCGAGCGCCCCGGCCTACACGGCCACCCCGCCGCGGACCACCTCCCCCGCCTACACGCCCGCCCCGGGGTACACCACGCCCCCGCCGGCGTACACCACTCCCCCGCCGTACACCGCCTCCCCGTCGCCCCCGCCGCCCGGGACCGTGCCGACCGATCCACCCGTCAAGCCGCCGGTCCAGCCGGGCGGCCCGCTGCCGCACCTCGCCCGGCTGTCCAACGGCGGGTCCGTGCTGTACGACCAGGCCTCTCTCGACGTCGACGGCAACCCGGTGGTCCTCACCTCCGACGACGGCGGCCCGGGCGGCGTCTGGCAGCTGACCCCGCGCACCGACGGCGGGTACTCCCTCACCAACGCCGCCAGCCGGTCCGGCCGGGTCCTGGACCTGGAGGGGACCCGCTCGCAGACCCGGCTGCTGTACCCGCCGATCCCCAGCACCCCGAACCAGATCTGGTCGTTCACCCCGACGCGCGGCGGCTATCTGGTGACCGTCGCCCGGGATTCGCAGCGCTGCCTGTCGGCCGCCGGGCCCGACGCGCCCGCCACGGTCCGCGCCTGCACGGGCTCCCCCGACCAGGTGTGGACGGTCTCGGCGGCGGCCTGACCCGGGGGCCCGCCGTCGAACCCCCGCCGTCCGCCCGGAGGGCGGCCCGGGCAGTTCCCCCGGCCGTCCGCGACCGAGGACAACGCCGCGCGGAGCGGACCCCCCGCCCGCCGGGCCGGAGGCACATCGCCCGGCGGGCGGGGGGGCGAAGACAGGCCCCGGACCCGCGCGGACGGCCGGGGCCGGTCGCCCACGCGGGCCAGGAGCACGAGACGGACCGGCAGCCGGGGTCAGGCCGGGAGCCAGGAGGGCCAGGACCGCCGGGGCGGTCCGGCCGGGCGGTCCTCGCCGAGCAGCGGCAGCAGGCGCTCGGCCTCCGGCGAGCCGATCGGGGCCAGGATGCCGTGCGCCTCGGCCCAGCAGGCGCGGGCCCGGGCCAGGTCACCGGGGCGCTCCAGGTCACCGGGCCGCTCCGGGTCGCCCGGGCGGGGGTCCGCCAGGGCGTCGCCGAGGGCGGCCAGGGCGAGGCCCCGGCCCCGGTGGTCGCCGTCCAGGGTCAGGACGTCGACCGCCCGCTCGGCCGCCTCGACCGCCTCCGGCACGCGCCCGGCCGCGCGCAGCGACTCGCCGAGCCGCAGCAGGATCCGGCCGGTCCGCCGGTGGTCGTCCGGGTCGGTCAGGGCGAGGGCGGCCCGGCGGTGGGCGACCGCCTGGTCGGGCCGGCCGAGGTCGTGGGCGATCGAGCCGAGCGAGTCCCGGGCGCGGGCCTCCAGTTCGCGGTCGGCCAGGTCGTGGCCGATCATCAGGGACTGGTCGACCACCCGGCTCGCCGCGCCGAACCGGCCCTGGCGGGCGAACGCCCCCGCCAGTTCGAGCAGTTCGACGGCCAGCGCGCGCCGGTCGCCGAGCTGCCGGCGGACCGCCACCGCGGCCGAGAAGCCGGCCACCGCCTCGTCCGCGCGGCCGAGCTGGAGGAAGCAGGCGGCGAGCGAGCCGTGCGCGAGGGCCAGCAGCGGCTGCGGCAGTCCGTGCGCGGTGCACAGATCGCGGACCCGGAGCAGCTCGGCGAGGGCCGAGGAGGCGGAGCCGACCTCGGCCAGCAGCCGGCCGAGCACCAGGCGGGCCCGGGCCTCCGCGGTCCGCTCGCCCTCCTCCAGGGCGGCGCGCAGCAGGGCGTTCGCGGCGTGGCCGAGCGGCCGGACGGCGTGCCCGGAGTCCGCCGACAGGCAGACGCCCAGCAGGAGTTCGGCGAGCCGGCCCAGGCCGGGCGCCGCGCCCGGGGGCCGGCCCGGGAGCTGCGCGCACTGGCGCACCAGCGCCCCGACGGCCACGTAGTCCGCGACGGCCGGGGAGGCGCTCCGGGCCGTCGGTGCCCGGAGCGCGGCCGTCACCCGCGCGTGGTGGTGGTCCACCAGCCGGGCCAGCGCGGCCACCCGCTCGCCGTCGACCTCCGCCTGATCGCTCGGGCCGCCCGGGCAGAACCGGTCGACCCGCTGGGCGAAGTCCCGCAGCAGATCGTGGTAGCGGTAGCGGTCGGGGCTCGCCGAGACCTCCAGCATCGAGCAGTCCACCAGCGACTCGGCCAGCTCCTCGGCGAACGCCTCCGGCCGGTCCAGGACCGCCGCCGCCTCCGCCGCCGACAGGTCCGGCACCTCGGGAACGGCCAGCATCCGGAAGGCGCGCGCCTGTTCGGCGTCCAGCTGGTCGAAGCCGAAGCGGAACGAGGAGTCGACGGCGAGGTCCCCGCTGCGCAGCGCGTCCAACCGGTAGCGGCTGCCGCCCAGTTGCTCCACCAGCCGGGTCACGCTCCAGCCGGGGCGGCAGGCCAGGCGGGCCGCGAGGATCCGCACCGCCAGCGGCAACTGCCCGCACAACCGGACGAGTTCACCGGCCGGACCGGCCTCGGCCGCCACCCGCTCGGCGCCCACCACCCGGGTCAGCAGGGTGACCGCCTCCTCGGCGGGCAGCACCGGCAGTTCGGTGAAGCGGGCGTTGGGCAGCGCCCCGATCCTGGTCCGACTGGTGACCAGGACGGCGCAGCCCGCGGCGCCGGGGAGCAGCGGGCGGACCTGCTCGGCGTCACGCGCGTTGTCGAGCAGGACGAGCACCCGCCGCCCGGCGAGCAACGACCGGTAGCGGGCGGCCCGTTCGGCCGCGCCCGCCGGGATCGCCTCGACGGGGACGCCGAAGGAACGCAGGAAGACCGCCAGCGCCTCCTCGGGGCGGGTCGGGCGGCCGTCCGCGCCGTGCAGGTCGAGGTAGAGCCGGCCGTCCGGGAACTCGTCGGCGAGGCTGTGCGCGACGTGCAGGGCGAGCGCGGTCTTGCCGACCCCGCCCATGCCCGCGACCGCCGCCACGGGCACGCAGCCCGGCTCCCGCAGGGCGGCCCGCACCGCCGCCACCTCCGCCGCCCGGCCGGTGAAGTCGGCGACGGCGGCCGGGAGTTGGTCGGGCCGCAGGGCCGTGGCCGGATCCGGCCCGGCCGCGGGCCCGGCGCCGGCCGGGGTCCGGTCCTCCTCCGGGAGCTCCGTCCCGGACGGCGGCCCGGCGGGCGCCGCCAGCGACGCGTCCGCCGCCAGGATCCGCCCGTGCAGGTCGCGCAGCCCCGGGCCGGGGGCGACGCCCAGCTCGGTGCGCAGCCGGCGGTCCGCCGCCCGGTACACCTCCAGCGCGCCCGCCTGCCGTCCGGAGCGGTACAGCGCGAGCATCAGCAGCTCCGAGAGCCGCTCGCGCAGCGGGTGCTCCTCGGCCAGGGCCGCCAGTTCGGCGACCGACTCCGCCGACCGGCCGCCCTCGACCTCCGCCTCCAGACAGGACTCCAGGACGGCGAGCCGGCGCTCCTCCCACTCCCGGCGCTGGCGCTGCACGTACGGACCGGGCACCCCCGACATCGGCTCGCCCCGCCAGAGCGCCAGCGCCGCCCGCAGGACGGCCGCCGCCTCGGCGTGCCGCCCCTCGGCGCGCAGCGTCCGCGCCCGGGCCAGCCGCGCCTCGCAGCGCGCGGTGTCCAGGGCCTCGGGGTCGGCCACGAGCAGGTACCCGCCGCCGAGCGAGGTCAGCACGTCGGGCCCGAGGACCCGGCGCAGCCGGTGCACGTACGTACGGATGACGCCGTGCGCGCTGGCCGGCGGGTCCTCGCCCCACAGGTCGTCGATCAGCTGGGTGCCCGAAACCTGCCGGCCCGCCCGGAACAGCAGGGCGAGCAGCAGCCCCTGCTGCTGCGGCGAGCCGAGCGCCAGCTCCACCCCGTCGCTCAGGCCGCGCACCGGCCCGAGCACTTCGAACCGCAGTCCGCCCGGCCGTGTCCCCTGGTCCACTCGATCGACTCCCCCCGTGCCGTACGACTCCCCCGTCCGCATGATAACCATCGGCATTCCCCCTGCTCAGATCGGACGGAGCGGCTCCGGCGGCGATGCTTGACTTCGAGTCACCCCCGGCGAACGGCCTCGGCGGAACGGACGACCGGGAGGGGAGACACCCCCGTGAGCACCGGCAGCGGCGACCACCGCGGCTTCCCGGGGCCCCGAACGCCGCCTCCGTCACGAGGAAGGTCTTCGGCGGGCACGGCCTGCCGCCCGTGGGCGGGCCCTGACTCCCGCGAACTCCCGCGCCGGGAAAACCCGGTGAAGGACGGGAACCGCGGCGGCAGACTGGCCGGCATGACCGAGGAGACGCTGGAAGCGTTCAAGAAGGACCTGCTCACCTATCTGCAGGACGCCCGGGACGCCCTGCTGTGGAAGCTCGAAGGACTGTCCGAGTACGACGTCCGCCGGCCGCTGACGCCGACCGGGACCAATCTGCTGGGGCTGGTCAAGCACGCGACGGCGGCGGAGGCCCTGTACTTCGGGGAGACCTTCGGGCGGCCGTTCGACGCGCCGCGGCCGTGGATCGTCGGGGACGCCGAGCCGAACTCCGACTTCTGGGCGACCCCGGAGGAGAGCCGGGAGGAGATCGTCGAGCGGTACCGCGCGGCCTGCGCGCACGCCGACGCGACGATCGCCGCACTGCCGCTGGACGCGGTCGGCCGGGTGCCCTGGGGCCGGCGCGCCGAGGTGACGCTGCACCACGGCCTCGCCCACATGACCGCCGAGACCCAGCGGCACGCCGGTCACGCCGACATCGTCCGCGAGCTCGTCGACGGCGCGACCGGCCAGCGGCGGGGCGGGGAGAACACGGCTCCCGGCGACGCGGCCTGGTGGGCCGGGCACCGGGACCGCGTGGAGCGCGCCGCCCGGGAGGCCGCCCGGGCGCGGGCCGGGGAGCCGGCGGGGAGGCGGGCGCCGGTTCAGGCGTAGCGGCGGGCGACGGCGGTGGCGGCGTCCGCGACGGCCGCGCGCAGGCCGGGCGGGCCGAGCACGACGGCCTCCGGCCCCAGCCGCAGCAGGTCACCGACGGCCACCGGCGTGCTCTCGACGGCGAGGTCCACCTCCACCCAGCCGTCGGCGTCGGGCGGGCCCGCGGTGTCCAGGGCCCGGGCGCCGGCGGCGCCGAACTGCATCGGCAGCAGCCTGCGGGCCTGCGGGGAGATCCGCAGCCGGGCGGTCTGCCGGTGGAGGGCGGCGGTCAGCCGGCGGGCGGTCTCCGTCCAGTGGGCGGCCAGGTCGAAGCCGGCGGGGCGCTCGAAGGTGCGGTCGGCGACCTCGACGGCGAGCAGCCGGGAGACCCGGTAGGTGCGGACGGCGGCGTCGTCGGACCCACCGGCGGCCCGCGCGACCAGGTACCAGATGCCGCCCTTGAGCACGAGGCCCAGCGGGTGCAGCTCCCGGTGCACCTCGCCGCGCCAGCGGCGGTAGTGCACGCCCAGCACCCGCTGCTCCCAGACCGCCCGGGCGACCGGGGCCAGGTGGGCGACCGGGTCGGCGTCGCGGAACCAGGCCGGGGCGTCCAGGTGGAAGCGGTCCTGGACGCGGCGGGTGCGGTCGGCGAGTTCGGCGGGCAGCGCCGCCTGGAGCTTGAGCTGCGCGGTGGTCAGCACGGCGCCGAGGCCGAGGTCGCGGGCCGGCCCGGGGGCGCCGGTGAGGAACAGCGCGTCGGCCTCGGCGTCGGTGAGCCCGGTGAGCCTGGTCCGGTAGCCGTCCATCAGCCGGTAGCCGCCCTCGGGCCCGCGGTCGGCGGTCACCGGGACACCGGACGCCGCCAGCGCCTCGACGTCCCGGTAGACGGTGCGGACCGACACCTCCAGCTCGGCGGCGAGCTCGCCGGCCGTCATCCGGCCGCGGTTCTGGAGCAGGAGCAGCAGGGCGAGGAGCCGGTCGGCGCGCATGCCCCCATTCTGCCGCCCGTACCTGACAGAAGGTGTCAGGTACGGGCGGCAGGGTGATCACCGAGCGCGCGGCACATCCGCCGCCCGCCGCCCCGAGCACCATCCGAAGGACGACCATGAGCACTTCCACCACCGTCACCGGCAGCTTCGGCTACGCCGACTGGGCGGAGACCGCGATCGGGCCGACGCAGACCCTGCCCCGGCTGGCCCGGGCCTCCGTCGTCAACGCCTTCACCGGCGGCATCGAGGCGGCGGCGACCGTCTGCGAGTACGTCTTCGTCTACGCCACCGAGAAGACCGGCACCTTCACCGGCCTCCAGCAGCTCACCGGCCGGCTGGACGGCCGCGCCGGCGGCTTCACGGTGGAGGAGCGCGGCACCTTCGAGGAGGACGGCACCGTCCGCTGCACCTTCGAGGTGGTCCCCGGCACCGCCACCGGCGCCCTCACCGGCCTGCGCGGCACCGGCAGCTACCTCTACCGCCCCGGCGAGTCGCCCGTCCCCTACACCTTCGCCTACGAGCTCGCCTGAGCCGGCGCCGGTGAGCGCGGGAGGCGCTGTCCGAGCCGCCTGCCGGGGCCGGCGGCCTGGACCTCCCCGACGCGCTCGCCCGGGCGGCGGCGGCCCTGACCGCGCCGTGGGGGCACCCCGGTGGCCTGCCCGCGCGGTGGGACGGGCCGATCCGGAGCTGCCGGTCCAGCTCTTCCGCGCGGTCGGCGAGGCCGCCGCGCTGCCCGGGTGAGCCGGACCGGCGCCCGGGCTACCGCCGGCCGGTGAGGAGGGAGATCCGGACGTGTTCCGGGTAGCCGGCGGGGGTGGGCGGGGCGGGGAGGGCGGCGCGCAGGCGGGCGGCGAAGGCCGGTCGCTCGGCCTCGGCGGGGAGGGAGGGGGCGGGGATGGCGGAGTAGAGGGTGCCCAGGAGCTGATCGGCGGTCAGGGCGTCCTCGTACGCGATCACCGTCTCCCGCACGTCCGTGAAGCCGGCGGCGGTCAGCGCGGCGGCGTAGCGCTCGCGCTCGGCGGTGTCGGTGCCGCAGGAGGCGGTGACCGGGCGGCCGAAGTGCTCCTCCAGCGCGGCGCGCAGGGCGCGCGACCAGTCGGTGTCCTGGGCCCAGACCGGCGCGCCGTTGGCGATCACGGCGACGCCGCCGCCCGGGCGGGTGAGCGGGTGCAGGGCGCCGAACAGCTCCGCGGGCCGCATCCAGTGCAGGGCGTTGCCGATCACGGTGACGCCGAGCGGCCGGTCGCCGGGCAGCAGGGCCGCGAGGGCGGGGACGTCGGTGTCGGTGCCGAGCAGCCACAGGGCGTTGCGCACACCCGCCCGGTCGGCGGCGGCGCGGGCCTGGCGGAGCATGTCCGGTTCCGGGTCCATGCCGATGACGCTCCGGACTCGGGCGGCGAGCGGGAGGGCGAGCCGGCCGGTGCCGCAGCCCAGGTCGAGCGCGAGGTCGCCGATGCCGGAGTGGGCGTCCAGGCCGAAGGTGCGGTCGAGGGCGTCGAGGACGGCGGGCGGGTAGCCGCGGCGGTACTCGGCGTAGAAGGCGGCCACATCGCCGGAGAAGTCCGGGAGGGCGGGGCCGGTGGGACCGGTGGGGCTGATGGAGGAGGCGGTCATGACCGCGTACCTGCCCACCGGCGCCGGACGCAGTCGGCCGATCGCTGTCGGCGGACAGCCGACGGCCCGCGGCGGGCGGGTCCGCCGCGGGCCGCGGGTGCCCTCAGACCTCGACGGGCGACTCGGACATGATCCGGCGCACCTCGACCGGCATGTCGAGCGGCCCGCCCCGCGGGCCGGGGGCGGCGGAGACCCTGGCCGCGATCTCGACGGCGCGCGGCTCGCCGTCGCAGTCGACGATCCACCAGCCGGCCAGCCACTCCTTGGTCTCCGCGAACGGGCCGTCGGAGACCACCGGCGCGCCGTCGCCGTGCGAGCGCACGATCCGGGCGGTGTCCGGCCGGTCCAGGCCCTGGGCGTCGACGAGTTCGCCGGTCGCGGTGAGCTCGGCGTTCAGGTCCCGCATGTACCGCACGTGGATCCGGACGTCCTCGACCGGCCACTCCTCGACCTTCGGGACGTCGACGTCCTTCGCGCTGAACTGCATCAGCAGCATGTACTTCATCGTTCCGCTCCTCGTTCGTCCGCGGGCTCTCACCGGAGGGTCGGAGCTCGCCGCGCGTTCTCGACATCCCTTCGGCATCCCGGCGGGCGGGATTCCGGGAGGAGACGGTAGCGGCTCCCCCGCCCGGCTCCCGGGAGCGAGGCCGTTGACCGGGCGCTGAACAGGCCCCTAGGGTCGGGATCCGTGCAGCGATACGACTGGCTGAAGAAGATTCAGCGCATGGACCCGGAGACCGAGTTCACCGAGATCTACCGGATCAGCAGTTGGTACGAGTTCCCCTGGGACTACACCCAGTCGCTCGGCTTCGCGCTCTACCGCACCTACGCCGTCCCGAGCATCGGCCGGCTGCTGGCGCGGACCGGCGAGTTCACCCGGCGCACGCAGAAGCGCTACGACGACACCCTGCTGATCCTGGAGGCGGTGGTCGAGCACGGCTTCGACTCCTCCCGGGGGCGCGAGGCGATCCGCCGGATGAACCAGATGCACCGCCGGTACGACATCCCGAACGACGACTTCCGGTACGTGCTCGCCACCTTCGTGGTGACACCCAAGCGCTGGATGGACGACTACGGCTGGCGCCGCCTCTCCCCGCACGAGATCCGGGCGGGCGTCAACTACTACCGCGAGCTGGGCCGGCACATGGGCATCGGCGGAATCCCGGAGACCTACGAGGAGTTCGAGCGGCTGCTCGACGACTACGAGCGCGAGCACTTCGCCTTCGACCCGGGCAGCCGGGCGGTCTCCGACGCCACGCTCGGCCTGATGGCCTCCTGGTACCCGGTGCCGCTGCGGCCGTCGATGCGGTTCTCCTCGGTCTGCCTGCTCGACGACCCGCTGCGCGAGGCCTTCGGCTACCCGGCCCCGCCGGCCGCGCTGCGGCACGCCGTGCGCGCGGGGATGCGGATGCGCGGGCGCTTCGTGCGGCTGCTGCCCCCGCGCCGGCGGCCGCACCTGGGACGGGACGGCTGGCAGGTGCGCAGCTACCCCGGGTACCCGTACGGCTATCGGATCAGCGACCTGGGCACCTTCGAGGAGAAGGACGGCGCCCGGCCCTCCTCCGGCGGCTGCCCGTTCCCGCACCCCCCGGCGGCCGCGGACGGGGGCCGCGACCGCGGCTGAGGTGCAACCGGCCACCCCCATTCCTTCGTATACGCAGTCGTGCGAAGGCGCACAGGGCGGATCACCCGCCCCGGAGCCGGCGCGGATCGCGCGCCGGCCGGGCGACATCGAGGTGGCATGCGGCAGGAGAAGAGCAGGTGGGGGCGGGCGCCGGGCCGAGGAGCGGCCGTGCGCCCGGCCGGGGCGGGGCCGGACGGGGTTCGGCGGGCGGTGCGGCGCGCGCTCGCGGGCGCCGCGGTGGCCGTACTCGCCGTGGCGGTGCTCGGGGGCTGTTCATCGACCGGCGCCGACCAGCCGGCACCCCCGGGAAGTCCCGGTGCCAGGAAGCTGGAACCCGTGCTGAACGCCTTCGGGCTCGTGCTTCCGGACTGCCGGGTCGAGGACCTCCGGTTCGCGGGCACGGCGAGGCGGGGGGAGGAGAGGCTCGCCCTGAGGTTCCGGGCGCCGCACGACTGTGTCCAGGACTTCCTCAAGGCACAGCGGGCGGACGTCGCCCGCCCGCTGCACTGGACGCCGGGGCGGGAGAGGGAGACCAACGACGCCGGACTCCCCCCGATCCTCACGTCGCGGACCGACGAACTGGGGTGGACCTTCGACCCGGCGGTGGCGTACGAGGAGTACGTCGACACCGAGACGCCCAACGGGAGCCTGTTCCTCGTCCTGGTCGGACCGGGCGGCCCGACCGATCAGGTGTTCATGGACTCCGCGCGGGCGGGCCGCACGGTGGACTGACGCCGCGGCCCCGGGGGCCCGTCACCGGTCACCACCGGTGGCGGCCCCCCGGCGCTCCCGGGGCGGGAGCTACACCCCGGTGAGGTGGCGCAGCAGCGGGCCGGGGTCGTGGCTGCCGCACGCGGTGCGGACGGCGGCGTCGTGGGCGGCGGCCAGGGCGTCGAGGCGGGCGAGGCGGGTGTGGCCGAGCCGGGAGAGGTGGGCGGTGACGCGGCGGCGGTCCTGCTCGTCCTGGCGGCGGTAGACCCAGCCGGCCTCGGTGAGGGCGTCGACGATGCGGCTGAGGCTGGCCTGCGGGATGAGCAGGGCCTGCGCGAGGTCGCCCATCGAGCGGCCGGTGCCCTCGGTGAGCGCGCGCATGACGCGCCACTGGTCCAGGGTGCAGCCCTCGGCCTCCAGGCGGGCGGCGAGGTCACGGGCGAGGCGGCGCTGGGCGACGGTGAGGAGCTCGATCAGCAGGGGCTGGTCGGTGGCGACGGCGTCCGGGGCGGTGGTGGCTGGTGGTGTCATGGCCGTGTCTCGTTTCCCCGTCAGTGGTCCCGGTGGTTCCGGTCGTTCCGCCCTCGTTTGGCCGGATCGGCTGCCATGACGATACTCGCAAGCGATGAGCGCCGACGTGAAGCTGCTGGAGCCGCTCGACGCGCGGTTCCTCCCCCGGGAGGCGCCCGCGCTGCGGGTGGGCCTGGTCGTGCCGCAGTCCGGGCCGCTCGGCCTCACCGGGCCGTCGGCGCTGGACGGCGCCCTGCTGGCCGCGCACGAGGTGAACGCGGGCGGCGGCGTGCGCGGGCTGCCGCTGGAGCTGGTACTGGTGGACGGCGGCGGCGCCCCGGCGGCGGTGGCCCGGGAGGTGGCGCTGCTGCTGGACGCCGGGGCGGTGGACGCGGTGGCCGGCTGTCACTCCAGCGACGTGCACCGGGCCGTGGAGGCGGTGACCACCGGGCGGACCGCGTACGTGTTCACGCCGCCGCACGAGGGCGGCAACCGGCTGCCGGGAGTGCTCTGCACCGGGGCGACCCCGGCGCGCCAGCTGGAGGGGGTGGTGGAGCGGCTCACCGAGCGGCACCGGCTGCGGCGGTGGGCGCTGGTCGGCAACGACTACATCTGGCCGCACTCCGTGCACCGCGCGGCCGGGGCGGCGGTGGTCCGGGCCGGGGCGCGGGTGGTGCTGGAGCGGTACCTGCCGTTCGGGACGGCGGAGCGGGCGCTGGAGCCGCTGCTGGACGCGCTGCGCGCGGAGCGGGCGGACGCGCTGCTGCTGAGCCTGATCGGCGCCGACCTGGTGCGGTTCAAGCGGGCGCTGCGGCGCAGCGGACTGGACCGCCGGCTGGTGCGGCTGTCCGGCGCGCTGGAGGAGAACAGCCTGCTGGCGTACGGCGGGGACGGCACCGGCACGCTGTACGCCGCGATGCCCTCGTTCGCCTCCCTCCCGGAGGAGCGGCGGGTGCGGCTGGCGGAGCGGCACCGGGCGGTGTTCGGACCGTACGCGCCGGTGCTGGACGCCTACGCGGTCGGGTTGTACGACGGGCTGCACCTGCTGGCGGCGCTGGCGGCGCGCGGGGAGCTGGTCGCCGACGGCGGGCTGGGCCGGGCGGCGGCGCGGCTGCTGCGCGGGGACGGCGCGGCGGTGCGGCGGGCGTGGGCGCGGGCGCCGCTGGGGCCGGCCCGCGACGGGGTGCACCTGGCGCGGGCGGAGGGGCTGGGGTTCACGGTCCTGTCGTAGCGCGCGCCCGTGGCGTGCGCGGGGTGCCGGGGCACGGGCGCGCGGGGCACAGGGGTGCAGGGGTGCAGGGGTGCAGGGGCGCCCGCCATGTGGACGACACTCCCCAATACCCTTCCATTTGGAAATAACTGCCTCTAGGGTCTCCCCACCACCTCGGGTCGCCCCGCCACGGGTCGTCACGGAAGAGAGCCCCCACATGTCCGAAGCACCCGCCTCCCCCGCCGGCATCGAGAGCTACGGCTACGAACAGGAACTGCGCCGCAGTCTGCGCTTCACCGACCTGCTGGTCTACGGCCTGGTCTTCATGGTGCCGATCGCCCCCTTCGGCATCTTCGGCAGCGTCTTCCAGGGCTCGGGCGGCATGGTCGCTCTGGCCTACGCGCTCGGCATGGTCGCGATGATGTTCACCGCGCTCTCCTACGCGCAGATGTCCCGCGCCTTCCCGATGGCCGGCTCGGTGTACACCTACGCCGGACGCGGCATCGCGGCGCCGGTCGGCTTCCTGTCCGGCTGGATGATCCTGCTGGACTACGTGCTCGTCCCCGGCCTGCTCTACCTGATCGCCGGCGTGGCGATGAACTCGCTGGTGCCGGCGGTGCCGGTCTGGCTGTGGCTGGTCGGCTTCGTGCTGCTGAACACCGCCGTCAACTACCTCGGCGTGGAGATGACCTCGAAGGTCAACAAGGCCATGCTGATCGGCGAACTCGTCGTGCTGCTGGTGTTCGTCGGCTTCGGCCTGGCGGCGCTGGCCTCCGGCAAGGGCCGCGGCTTCGACTTCACACCGGTCTACAACTCCCAGACCTTCTCCTGGAGCCTGGTGTTCGGCGCGGTCTCGGTGGCGGTGCTGAGCTTTCTCGGCTTCGACGGCATCTCCACCCTCTCCGAGGAGAACCGGGACTCCGCCGAGGCCATCGGCCGCTCGATGATCGCCGCGCTGCTGCTGGCCGGCTCGCTGTTCATCGCGCAGACCTGGATCGCCTCGCTGCTCGTCCCGGACCCGGACGCGCTGGTCGCCGACGGCGACCCGGACGGCACCGCCTTCTACGACGCGGCGCGCGTCGCCGCCGGCGGCTGGCTCGCCACGGTGACCGCCGCCGCGACCGCCGTGGCCTGGGGCTTCGCCAACTCGCTGGTCGCCCAGGCGGCCACCTCGCGGCTGCTGTTCGCGATGGCCCGCGACCGGCAGCTGCCCGCGTTCCTCGCCAAGGTCCACCCGCGCCACCGCGTCCCGGTGAACGCCACCCTGCTGACGGCCGGCGTCTCGCTCGTGCTCGGCCTCTACACCGCCTCGCGCGAGGACGGCATCACGCTGCTGTCCACGCTGGTCAACTTCGGCGCGCTGACCACCTTCCTCGTCCTGCACGTGTCCGTGGTGGTGCACTACGTGTTCCGCCGCCGCAGCCGCGACTGGTGGCGCCATCTGATCGCCCCGGTCCTCGGCTTCGCCATCCTGGCGTACGTGGTCGTGAACGCCGACATCGCCGCCCAGCGGCTCGGCTTCGTCTGGCTGGCGATCGGCGGGCTCGTCCTGGCCGGGCTGCTGGCCTCCGGCCGCCGCCCGAACCTGGCCGCGGTGGCCACCGACGCCACCCCCGACCCCGCACCCGCCGCACCCGCCCGCAAGGAGAACCCGTGAGCCTGCCCGACGTCGTCACCCTCAACCCCACACCCGACGACTACGCCTACACCTTCGGCGGACGCGCCCCGCTGGTGACCGTCCGGCCCGGCACGGTGGTCGAGCTGACCACCGAGGACTGCTTCGGCGGCCGGGTCCGCGACTTCGCCGACCTGCCGAGCGCGGTCTGCGAGTTCCCCTACCTCAACCCGGTCACCGGGCCGATCGCGGTGGCCGGCGCCGAGCCCGGCGACACCCTGGCCGTGCACTTCGTGGAGATCACCCCGGCCCGCGACTGGGGCGTCTCCAGCACCTTCCCGCACTTCGGCGCGCTCACCGCCACCCACACCACCGCGATGCTGCACGCGCCGCTGGAGGAGCGGGTCTGGGTGTACGAGCTGGACACGGCGGCCGGCGTCTGCCGGTTCCGGGCCCGCAACAGCGACTTCACCGCCGAGCTCCCGCTGGACCCGATGCACGGCACGGTCGGCGTCGCCCCCGCGGGCGGCGAGACCCTGATGTCGATCACCCCGGGCGCGCACGGAGGCAACCTCGACACCCCCGAGATGCGGGCCGGCACCACCGCCTACTTCGGCGTCAACGTGCCCGGCGGCCTGCTCGCCATCGGCGACGGCCACGCCCGCCAGGGCGAGGGCGAGGTGTGCGGGACGGCGGTCGAGACGGCGATGCGCACCACCGTGGTGGTCGACCTCATCAAGGGCGGCGGCCCGGCCTGGCCCCGGCTGGAGAACGACCGGTACCTGATCTCCACCGGCTCGGCCCGGCCGCTGGAGGACGCCTTCCGGATCAGCCAGCACGATCTCGTCCGCTGGAGCGGCGAGTTGCTCGGCCTGGACCTGCTGGACGCCTACCAGCTGGTCAGCCAGGCCGGCCGGGCCCCGGCGGCCAACGTCTGCGACACCAACTACACGATGGCCGCCAAGCTGCCCAAGTCCCTCCTGGGCCGCACCCGGGCGTACGACGGCCTGCACGACCGGCTCCGGGAGACCGCCGCCACCTACCTGCGCGACCGTTGAAGAGGCGTCAGGTTCCCTGCACAACGGTGTTCTGATTGGCGGTGAGCAGCCACCGGCCGTTCTCCTTCGCCATGACGTACAGCGGGCTGCCCTCCTCCCCGATCTGCCCGCCGTCGCCGTCGAGGTAGCGCTGGCGCACCTTGACGGCGGCGACGTCGGGGCGGAGGAAGAGCACGTGCACCACCTCGTAGGTGGCGGTGCTGCCGCTCTCCGCGAAGGTCCCGGGCAGTACCTTGCGGGTGAACTCGGCGATCTCCTCCCGCCCGCGCAGCAGCAGGCCGTGGCCGGTGGTCCAGATCGCGTCGGCCCGGAACAGGCCGACGAACTCCTCGGTGAGCTCGTTGACCTGCGCGTGCTGCACGGTGGCGACGACCTGCTGGATGGCGGCGATCTCGGCCTCGGCGGAACCGGCGTTCATGAGGGCGTTCGTGGTGGCGCTCGTGGTCGCGTTCATGGAGACCATGATGGAATCTCAAGTCGGCTTGAGGTCAAGGCCGGACGCCTTCCGGGCTTGCGGTTGCCGCAACGGCAGCCTCTACCGTCCTGACCAGGGCCGGACGGACCGGCCCGGTGGGACACGTGAGGGAGAGCGGGATGGCTGCCTGGCCGATCGAGGAGGTCGCCCGGATGTCCGGGGTGACGGCCCGGACGCTGCGGCACTACGACGAGATCGCGCTGCTGCCACCCGCCCGGACGGGCGCCAACGGGCACCGCTACTACGGGGAGCCGGAGCTGCTGCGGCTCCAGCAGATCCTCGTGCTGCGGGCGCTCGGCCTGGGGCTGTCCGAGATCGGCCGCGTCCTGGCCACCCAGGTGGACGAGCTGGAGGCGCTGCGCGGCCACCACCGCCGGCTGCTCACCGAGCGCGACCGCCTGGACGAGCTGGCCGCGACGGTCGCCCGCACGATCACCGATCTGGAGCGATCCAGGAAGGACGGTACGCCGATGACCGCGATCAACCGGCCGGAGAACCTCTTCGAAGGGGTCCGGCCCGCCGACTACGAGGCGGGCATGCGCGCGTTCCCGGAGCTGGCCGAGGCCGCCGGGCGGGCCGTGGCGGCGATGACGCCGGAGGAGGTCGAGGCCGGGCAGCGCGAGCGCACCGCGCTGATGATCAGGCTCGCCGAGCTGATGGCGGCCGGGCTGCCGGTCGACGCCGAGGAGGTGCGGGCCGAGATCGCCGGACAGTACCGCGCGCTCACCGCCGTCCGGCCGGTCTCCGCCGCGGACTTCCGGGCGATGGGGCGGGCCTGCGTGGAGAACGAGCCGTGGCGGGCCGCCTACGAGTCGATCGCGCCGGGGCTGGCCGGCTACCAGCGGGACGCGATCGAGGCGTACGCGGCGACGCTGCCGGCCTGACCGACTCCGCCCGGGGCCCGGGGCCCGGGGGACGGGGTCCCGGGCGGAACGGGGGAAACAGGGGGAGGGGGAACGGGGGCGCCGCCACCATCCGAACGGGTGATCTAGGCTGGTGGGGTGCCCCTTCTCGTTCGCCGCCGCCACGTGGACCTGCTCCGCGTGACCAGCATGTCCTGTCGACGCTCCGGCTGAACCTCGTACCCCTCCCCTCAGCGCGGCCCGCAGCGGCCGTGTCCCCCTCCCGGCCCCGGGCACCCCCGCCGCACCAGGCGCGTCCCCGGCGTTCCCGGTCACCACCGGAGCCGGCCGGGACGAGACCCAGCGGATGTCACCCATGACGCAGCAGCACCAGTCCACCAGCCCCGCCGGGGCCCGCGTCGACGCCCTTCCGGTGATCGACCTCTCGCTCGCCGGCGGCAGCCCGGCGGACCGCACCCGCCTGCACGACGAGCTGCGGACCGCGGCCACCGGCGTCGGCTTCTTCCAGCTCGTCGGCCACGGGGTCACCCCGGCCGAGACGGCCGCCCTCACCGGCGCCATGCGGGCTTTCTTCGCCCTCCCCGAGGCCGAGCGCCTCGCCGTCGCCAACCTGCACTCCCCGCACTACCGCGGCTACACCCGCACCGGCGACGAGCGCACCGGCGGCAGCCGGGACTGGCGCGACCAGCTCGACATCGGCGCCGAGCTGCCCCCGCACGTGCCCGCCCCCGGCGAGCCCCCGTACTGGTGGCTGGAGGGCCCCAACCAGTGGCCCGCCGCGCTCCCGGAGCTGCGCACCGCCGCCCTGGCCTGGATCGACCGGCTCGGCGCGGTCGCCCGCACGCTGCTGCACGAACTCCTCGCCGCGATCGGCGCCCGCCCCGACTTCTACGACCCCGCCTTCGCCGGCCACCCCCACCTGCGGCTCAAGCTGGTCCGCTACCCCGGCACCGCACCCGACGGCGCCGCCCAGGGCGTCGGCGCGCACAAGGACTACGGCTTCATCACCCTGCTCCTCCAGGACACCGTCGGCGGCCTCCAGGTGCAGCGCCCGGACGGCTCCTTCCTGGACGTGCCGCCGCTGGAGGGCGCCTTCGTCGTCAACCTCGGCGAACTGCTGGAGGTCGCCACCGACGGTTACCTCAAGGCCACCAGCCACCGCGTGGTCAGCCCGCCCGGCGCCCGCGAGCGCTTCTCCGTCCCGTTCTTCTACAACCCCCGCCTGGACGCCCACATCGAGCCGCTGGACTTCCCGCTCGCCCACCACGCCCCCGGCGTCACCCAGGACCCGGCCAACCCCCTCCACGCCGATTTCGGCTTCAACGAGTGGAAGGGCTACACCCGCGCCCACCCCGAGGTCACCCGCCGCCACCACCCCGACCTCGCCGCCTGAGAAAGTGTTGGGTAATCGGGTGATCACTCGTTCTTGAGGTCGTCGGCGAGGCGGCGGGCTGCTTCGGTCTCGATGGGGCCGCCCGGTTCGATCTCCTCGCCGACGAGGCGGGCGGCCATGAGCCGGATCATGGCGACCTTGATCATCGCTTCGGCGTGCGCGGTCTTGCGCTCGTAGTCCCGTGCCAACCGTCTGCACCGTCCCAGCCAGGAGAATGTCCGCTCGACCACCCACCGGCGGGGCAGCACCCGGAACCCTTTCACATCCGCGTTGCGCGGCACCGCCACGACCGCCAGACCCTCGTGCTCCGCGGCCCAGCCGACCAGGCCGGCATCGACGACATTGACGTAGCCGCCGTCGACCCAGACCATCCCAGCGAGTAGCCGGGGGGAGTCTCACCCCCCGGCTCTCTCAGAACCGTGCTTGATCGTCTCCGATCACACGGCTCCCATCGTCCAGTCGTTCACGGTCAGGGCTTGGTGAGTTTCCAGTGGGCGAAGAGCCCTGGGTACACGCGCGGGTGCCTCCTCGTCGAAGAGACGGCTGATGAGAGCGGCGCGCCGCGCACGAGTACCATCGCCCCCCGGCTGCCAGGCGGTCACACTAGTGGATCATCCGCAGGAACATCACCGGGGTTTCAGAGTGGGATGCCGGGCCCGCCGGGGTCAGCCGACCACCGGCAGGTCCAGTGTCGAGGCCCGCCCGCCGCCGTGGCCGATCAGGTAGGCGGCCCGGCCGTCGGCCGGGAGCAGTTCGAAGGAGTCGGGGTTGGCGGCGGCGATGCTGAGCCGGATCCGGTCGCCCGCGCGGAACAGCGCCGAGACCGGCTGGAGGTCGATCACCACGCGCTGGGCGCGGCCCTGCGGGAAGGGTGCGGAGTCGGCGGCGGCGTAGGTCCGGGGCGTGCGCAGCCGGCGCCAGTCGGGGTTGTCGTCCCGGTCGGCCACGGCCCTTTCGGTGAGGGAGAGTTGGCCTTCGGTGAGGTAGGTGACGCGGCCGTCCGGGGCGACGTGCTCCAGGTAGGCGTGCAGCGCGCCCCGCTCGGAGCCGGCCAGACCGGTGACGTCGAGGGTGACCTTGGCGCTGCCGGTGATCCGGGTGTCCTCGGTCAGCGGGGCCGTGGTGTAGCTGAGCAGTTTGGCGTCCACGGCGGCGCGGTCGGGGTAGCTGACCTGATCGCCGCTGAGGTTGGTGTTCCAGCGGTCGAACTCCCCGGTGCCGGCGGTCGGGTCGAGGACCAGCCGGTCGGTTCCGGCGCGCTCCGGGCGGCGGCGGTCGAGGGTGTGGTCCTGGCCGAGGTGGAGCCGGCGGGTGCGGGTGCCGGCCACCGGCCAGCGGTCGGTGGTGCGCCAGGTGCCCTCGTTGAAGGTGTAGTAGTGCACCCGGCGGCGGCCGTCCGGGCGGGCTCCGTCGCGCACGTAGTGGTCGAAGAAGGCGACGACGCGCTGATCGTTCTCCTCGCGTTCGGCGGCGGTGACCGGGCGGGCCGGGCGGAACGGGTCGGCGAACCAGGTGGCGCTGTGGTTCCAGGGGCCGATCCAGTCGTCCTGGGTGTTGGACAGGGCGCTGAACTGGGAGAGCACGCCGTTGGCGGTGCCCGCGTCGAGCCAGCCCGCCCTGGTGAACACCGGCACGCCGCCCGCCTCGATGGCCTCGGTGCGCTCGGCGACGCTGCCGGCCTTCCAGGCCTTGGGCCCGTCCCGGTAGTCGCGGTGAGTACCGGCGCGCGCCATCTCGGTCTGATTGACGTTGCCGGCGTGCTCGGCCCGGGCGGCGGCCAGCAGGGCGGGGCCGTCCGGGCCGTCCACCGGGCGGGGGGTGACGCCGTGCAGTCCGACGAGGTCGCAAATCCTGCGGGTCTCCTCGTCGGTCTCGCAGGTGGTGCCGCCGGTGCCGTCGAGGATGCGCAGCAGCATCGCGTACGGGGCGAGCCGGGGTTCGATGAGCAGGCCGCCGGGGCGCGCCAGGTCCTCGTTGGCGTCGAAGTCGTAGGAGATCGGCGCGGCGGCGGCGATGTGGTGGTTGCCGAGGGAGGCCGTGAGCATGGCGGTGTCGCCGCCGTAGGAATCGCCGGTGGTGCCGACCCGGCCGTTGGACCAGGGCTGGGCGGCGATCCAGTCGCTGAGCGGGCCGGCGTCGGCGGCGGCCTCGTCGCTGGGCTCGGAGGTCAGGGTGCCGAAGGAGGCGCCGGTGCCGCGCAGGTCGGCGGTGACGTAAGCGTAGCCGCGGGCGGTCCAGCGGCGGGCGGCTTCGGTGATGCCTCCGCTCCGGCCGGCCTCCGCCCGGGCGCGCCAGTAGCGCTGCACGGTCAGGACGGTGGGCAGGTCGGCGCCGGCGCCCGGGGCGGTGCCGGCGGGGAGGTAGACGTCGACGGCGATGCGGACGCCGTCGGGCATGGTGACGTAGCGCGACTGGAGTCGGGGGTCGGCGTCCTCCTGCGGCGCCGCGGCGGCGGGGCCCGGGACGGCGGCGAGGGTGAGCGCGGCGGTGGCCGCGAGCACGGCGGCGAGCCGGCGGCGGGCGGCCGCGGGCGTGGTGGTGGGGCGGCTGGTCCTGCGCATGGTGCGGTGGTTCATCCGATGGCCTGGCCTCTCCTGGTACGACGGAGTTCCTGGCTCGCCCCCCTGCCTCCGATGGGACCACGGGCGGGCGGCGGGCCGCCATGGCCACCGACCCCGGGAGAACCCTGAGGGACGGCGGGGTCCCTCAGGGTTCTCCCTGAGAAAGTGTTGGGTGATTGATCAACTGCTTGGCGTGATGCGCTGGTGGTGATCTTCGCGGTCGAGGCGTCCGCGAAGATCACCACCATGTGTATCTGTGCGTGCAAGCCGTCCTACGGGTCGTCGTTGACGGATGCTCAGTGGGTGGTGATAGAGCCGTTGCTGCCGGTGCGGGATCCGCGCCGGGCGGGGCGGCCGTTGAAGGTTCCGCGTCGGCTGGTCGTGGACACGGTGTTGTACGTGCTGGTCAGTGGCTGTGCGTGACGGCTGGTTCCCCACGACCTCGCGCCGTGGGACGTGGCCTACCGCTGGTTCCGTGCGTGGACGGCGGACGGGACCTGGGACCGGGTTCACGATGCCCTGCGCGACCGGGTTCGGGTGGCGGACGGCCGCGACCCGCAGCCGTCGGCGGCGGTGCTGGATTCGCAGTCGGCCCGCAGTCACCAGGGCGGCGAGGCGATCGGCTACGACGCGGGCAAGCGTGTGCGGGGGCGCAAGCGGCACCTGCTGGTGGACACCTGCGGGCTCGTGCTGCGGGCGGTGGTGCACTCGGCCTCGGTGCAGGACCGGGCGGGCGCGAAGCTGGTCCTGGCCGGTATCAGGGAGGTGTTTCCGCAGGTCGGGATGGTCTGGGTCGACGGCGGCTACGTCAATGTCGTCGATGCCGGCCTGGTCGGCTGGGCCGCGGAGCACGAGGGTCTGGCGGTCGTGGCGGTGCCGCGCAACGCGGATGTGAAAGGGTTCCGGGTGCTGCCCCGCCGGTGGGTGGTCGAGCGGACATTCTCCTGGCTGGGACGGTGCAGACGGTTGGCACGGGACTACGAGCGCAAGACCGCGCCGAAGCGATGATCAAGGTCGCCATGATCCGGCTCATGGCCGCCCGCCTCGTCGGCGAGGAGATCGAACCGCGCGGCCCCATCGAGACCGAAGCAGCCCGCCGCCTCGCCGACGACCTCAAGAACGAGTGATCACCCGATTACCCAACACTTTCTGAGGCCGCGAGACCGCCCCGACCACCGTGCCCCGTCCCGGCCGCTGCCGGGACGGGGCACACGCGGTTACCGAATCGGCGGAACGGTGATCATCGCCCCCATCACGTAGAGGATGGCGGGCAGGGCCCCGAGCACGGCGGTGACGGCCGTGAGCACCATGACCGGGCGGCGCGCGTGGCGCAGAGCCCAGACCAAGAAGCCCACCAGCACGAAGAACGCCAGGGCGGTCGCCCCGGCCACGAGCAATGCAGAGATCTGCAGCCCCATAGCAACTCCAGTGGTGACGTGCCTAGTCCTGAAGCCGGACCCACGCCGAACGACACTCAGAACGTCCTCTTGGTAGGAGAGGTGGTCGAGTGACGCGGTCCAGCGATCTGACGATAGCTCAATTCGGGTGCCGCGCAATAGGCTTCAGCGCGCACAGAAGAGTGCGGGTATCCTCGGGCTACCACCCCCGAGGACCCCGCACCAAAGAACGGCAGGACTAGGCAAGTCACTCCGCTGCCACAGGATCCTTCCAGCCGATAAACGACCGATAAACGACCACCCTGCAATACCGCTTAACGGCCAATAAATGTGCGGCTACCATGCCGGTGTGACCGTTAATCAGTTCAGGATCCTCGGTCCGGTTTCGGCTCTTCACGGCGAAGCCGAGATCGCCGTCGGCCCGCCCCAGCGACGTGCGCTGTTCGGCCTGCTCCTGCTGGCCGAACAACAGAGCGTCACCGTCGCCCAACTGCAGGACCGCCTCTGGGGGCCGGAACGTCCCGCGAGTTGCATCACCGCGATCCAGGGCCATGTGCACCACCTCCGCAGGGCCATGCGAGAGACGGGCCGTCCGGCCGCCGGAGGCCCCGAACTCGTCTCCTATCCCGGGCATTCACGGGAACAGGCCAGCTACGCGCTCCTCACCGCCCCAGCGACCGTCGACTTCCAGGAAGCCCGCCGACTCGCCGCCGAAGGCCGCGACCACCTGCTCCGCCACGCCTACAAACCCGCCCTCGCCTCCTGCCGCCGGGCCCTGTCCCTCTGGCGCGGCGAGCCGCTCGCAGGTCTGCCCATGACGTCGTACCTGACCATCGCCCGCAACGGGCTCAACGAGATGCGCCGGAGCCTGCGTCACCAGGCCGCCCGGGCCGAGCTCGCGCTGGGGCGCCCGGCCATTGCCGTCGAGGGGCTGCAACAGCTCTGGAACGAAGAGCCGCAGGACGAACACACCGCCGTCGTCCTGTCCGTGGCACTGTGCCGGGCAGGGGCACCGTCCAGGGCGTTGGCCATCATCGACGGCCAGCTGGAGCGTTGGAGGGCCCAGTACGGGATGACACCGCCCGACATGGTCCAGCACCGGAACCGCATCCTTGCCGGCACGTTCGACGCGGCACGGGACTTCGACCACACGGCAGAACCGTGGTGGTGACCACATGACCGTCGAGGCAAGAGTGCTGGGCCCGGTCCGCATCATCGTCGACGGCACGGATGTCACCCCGACGGGAACCCGCGCCAGGACCCTCCTCGCCGCACTCATGTCGGAGCCGGGTACGCCGGTTCCCACAAGCCGACTCATCGGCGATCTCTGGGGCTCCCGGCCCCCACGGGATGCGCCCGGTCAGCTGATGAGCCACGTCTCCCGGCTAAGGCGCCGGCTCGCGGAGGCGGGGGACGCCGCGCCGGCCGTCGTCCACCGACACAAGGCCTACCTCCTGGCCATCGAAGCGGGGCAGCTCGACGCCGACCTGTTCACCGACCTCGTCGGCCGGGGGCGGTCGGAGCTCGCGCACGGGAGGGCCACCGAGGCGCACCGGCTCCTGGTCCGGGCGCTGGTCCTGTGGCGGGGCGACGCCTTCACCGGCGTGCCCCTGCACGGAAGGCTCGCGGAGCAGAAGCGCCACCTGCAGCAGGCGCACACCGCCGCGCTCGCCCTGCGCGTCGAAGCCGAACAGGAGCTCCGGCCGTTCCCCGACCTGACCCACCTCAACGCCCCCTTCACCGCCACCTCGAAGAGCCGGTCCTCCCGCACCCCGGCCACGTCCCCCGCCCCGCGCGCCGCCGACCGCCCGGAGACGCCGCGCCGCGCCGGTGCGGACGACCAGCAGCCGGTCATCCGCCTCCTGGGAAGACCCCGGATCCGCCGCGAAGCGGAGGAGGTCCGCGCGGGGTCGCCCGGTCAGGCCGCTGTGCTCGCCATGCTCGCCGACCGGCCGGGAGCGCCGGTCGCAACGGATGAGCTCATCGACGGCCTCTGGGGCGAACAGCCGCCCGGAAGCGCCATGGCGATCATCCGGAACTACGTGTCCCGGCTGAGGCCCTTGCTGCGCCACGCCAGGACACCCGGGATCGCCGACATCCTGGTCCACCATGCCGGCGCATACACCCTGCACGTCGCGCCCAAGGCTGTCGACGTCCCTCTCGTGACGACCCGCGCCCGTGAAGCCTCCGCCGCCCTGTCCGCCGGCGACCCCGCCCGCGCCAGGGAACTGGCCGCCGCCGGACTCGCGTTGTGGACCGGGCGTGCCCTCGTGGGCGTGCCGGGCCCGTTCGCCGACCAGCGACGCCTCGCCCTCCACGAAGAGCTCACGAGACTGCAGGTCCTCCATGCCGAGGCCGGCATCGACCTGGGCCTCGTCGAGGACGCCGTGGCCTCGCTGACCACGCTCTCCGCCGAGCATCCACTTCACGAAGCCGTCGCCGCATTGCTCATGCGCGCGCTGTTCCTGGCCGGACGCCGCGACGACGCCCTCGCCCACCACGCCTTCACAGCCCGGATCCTGGGCGAGGAACTGGGAGTCGACCCGGGCGACGCGCTCACCTCGATACGCGATCGCATCACGGCCGCCGCGTCGGAGCCGAGACCGTCGTCCAGGAAACGGCGCCAGCTCGATTCCCGGCCTTAGGGCACGAAGCCCTGACGAAGCCCGGCCGCGTGGACCCGGTGGGACAGTGGTGTCACACTGCTGGTGTCACAGTGGTGGTGCTACGGGACGGGAGGCGGGGGTGGAGGTGCGGCTGACGGTGGACGAGTTGGCGGCGCGGGCGGGGGTGACGGTGCGGACGGTGCGGTTCTACGGGACGAAGGGGCTGCTGCCGCCGCCGGTGCTGGGGGCCCGGCGGGTGGGGTGGTACGGGGCGGAGCACCTGGACCGGCTGGGGCTGATCGAGGAGCTGCAGCGCCAGGGGCTGACGCTGGCGGCGATCGAGCGGTACCTGGCGCGGCTGCCGCGGGAGACGACGCCGCTGGACCTCGCGATCCACCGGGCGCTGGTGGCGTCCTGGACACCGGAGACGCCGGAGGAGGCGGGCCGCGGGGAGGTGGAGCGGCGGGCCGGACGGCGGCTGTCGGAGGAGCAGCTGGACCGGCTGGCCGCGATGGGGGCGCTGGAGCGGACGGCGGACCCGGAGGTGTTCCGGGTGGACCAGGGGCTGCTGCCGCTGGGGGTGCGGATCCTGGACGTGCCGATCCCGCTGGAGACGCTGCTGGCGGCGCGCGCCGTGGTGGTGGAGCACAGCCGGGCGACGGCGCGGGAGCTGCACCGGCTGTTCCGGGAGACGGTGTGGAAGCCGTACCGGGAGAGCGAGCCGGCGCCGGACGACGTGGAGCGGATGAAGGCGCTCACCGACCACATCCAGCCGATGGTGGCGCAGGCGCTGGTCACGGCGTTCCAGCGGTCGTTGCGGGAGGAGCTGGGCGAGGCGGCCGCCGAGGAGCGGCGGGCCGCCCCGCCCGAGCGGTGATCAGTCCGTGAAGGTGCGCCCCTCGGCGGCGATCCGCTCCAGCAGGGCGGGCGGCGCGAACCGCTCGCCGTACGCGGCGGCGAGCTCGCGGGCCCGCGCCGCGAAGCCGGCCGGGCCGCCCGGGTAGCCGTTGACGTACTGCAGCACGCCGCCGGTCCAGGCCGGGAAGCCGATGCCGAGGATGGAGCCGACGTTGGCGTCCGCGACGGAGGTGAGCACGCCCTCCTCCAGGCAGCGCACCGAGTCCAGGGCCTCGCTGAAGAGCATCCGCTCCTTGAGGTCCTCGAACGGCACGGAGACGTCCGGGCGCGTGAAGTGCTCGCGCAGGCCCGGCCAGAGGCGCCCGCGGGTACCGTTCTCGTCGTAGTCGTAGAAGCCGGCGCCGCCGCTGCGGCCGGGGCGGCCGAACTCGTCGACCATCCGGTCCACCACCGCGTCCGCCGGGTGGGCGGTCCACTCGCCACCGGAGGCCTCGACGGCGCGCCGGTACTCGTCGCGGATCCTGCGCGGCAGGGTGAGGGTCAGCTCGTCGAGCAGCGAGAGCACCTTGGCCGGGTAGCCCGCCTGGGCGGCGGCCTGCTCGACGCTGGCCGGGTCGACGCCCTCGCCGATCATGGCGACGCCCTCGTTGATGAACTGGCCGATCACCCGCGAGGTGAAGAAGCCGCGCGAGTCGTTGACCACGATCGGGGTCCTGGCGATCTGCCGGACCAGGTCGAAGGCGCGGGCCAGCGCCTCGTCCCCGGTCCGCGGGCCGCGGATGATCTCCACCAGCTGCATCTTGTCGACCGGCGAGAAGAAGTGCAGGCCGATGAAGTCGGCGGTGCGCCGCACGCCCTCGGCGAGCAGGCCGATCGGCAGGGTGGAGGTGTTGGAGCAGAGCAGGGCGTCCGGCGCGACGACGCCCTCGATCTCCTGGAACACCTTGTGCTTCAGCTCGGGGTTCTCGAAGACCGCCTCGATCACCGCGTCGCAGCCGGCCAGGTCGGCGGCCTCGGCGGTGGGGGTGATCCGGGCGAGCAGTTCGTCGCGCTGCGCCCCGGTGCTGCGCCCGCGGGCCACCGCCTTCGCCAACAGGCCCTCGGAGTAGGCCTTTCCGCGCTCGGCGGCCTCCAGGGTGACGTCCTTGAGCAGCACCTCGATGCCGGCCTTGGCGCAGGCGTGGGCGATGCCGGCGCCCATCATGCCGGCACCGAGCACGGCGACCTTGCGGACCGTCCGCTTCTCCACCGAAGCGGGCCGCCCGGCACCGGAGTTGACCGCCTGGAGGTCGAAGAAGAGCGCCTGGATCATGTTCGTGCTGGTCTGCCCGCAGGCCAGCTCGGTGAAGTAGCGGGCCTCGACCGCCATCGCCGTGTCGACGTCCACCTGGGCGCTCTCGACGGCGGCGGCGAGCACGTTGCGCGGCGCCGGGTAGGGGGCGCCGGCCAGTTGCTTGCGCAGGTTGGCCGGGAAGGCCGGCAGGTTGGCGGCGAAGGCCGGGGGGCTGGGGGTGCCGCCGGGGATCTTGTACCCCTTGACGTCCCAGGGCTGGACGGGGGCCGGGTTGGCCTCGATCCAGGCCCGCGCCCGGGCGGTCAACTCCTCCGGAGTGTCGACGAGTTCGTGGACCAGTCCGTGCTCCAGGGCCTGCGCCGGGCGGTACTGGCGGCCCTGCAGCAGGAACTTCAGCAGGGCGTCGGTGATGCCGAACAGCCGCACGGTGCGGACGATCCCGCCGCCGCCGGGGAGCAAGCCGAGGGTGACCTCGGGCAGGCCGATCCGGCTGGCGGGGGTGTCCAGGGCGATCCGGTGGTGACAGGCGAGGGCCAGCTCCAGGCCGCCGCCGAGCGCGCTGCCGTTGACCGCGGCGACGACCGGCTTGCCGAGGGTCTCCAGGGTGCGCAGGGCGCGCTTGATCCGCATCGACTTCTCGAAGACGGCGGCGGCGTCCCCGGGGCCGGCGGCCGAGAGCATCCGCAGGTCGCCGCCGGCGAAGAAGGTCTTCTTGGCGGAGGTGACGACCACGCCGCGCAGCCCGCCGGCCGCGGCGAGGGCGGCCAGCCGGGCCACGACGGCCTCGAAGTCGGCGGTGAACGCCTCGTTCATGGTGTTCACCGACTGGGCCGGGTCGTCGAGGACGAGGGTGACCACGCCGTCCTGGTCCTGCTCCCAGCGGATGGTGGTGGTGTCGCTCATGGGTTCTGGTCTCCGGAGGAGGTGGGGAGGAGGACGGGGGTCAGACGCGCTCGACGACGGTGGCGATGCCCATGCCGCCGCCCACGCAGAGGGTGGCCAGGCCGTAGCGCAGGTCGCGCCGCTCCAGCTCGTCGACCAGGGTGCCGATGAGCATCGCGCCGGTGGCGCCCAGCGGGTGGCCGAGGGCGATCGCGCCGCCGTTGACGTTCACCTGCTCCGGGGAGAAGCCCATCTCGCGGATGAAGCGCAGGGCGACGGCGGCGAAGGCCTCGTTGATCTCGACCAGGTCGATGTCGGCGGCGGTCAGCCCGGCCTTGGCGAGCGCCTTGCGGGTGGCGGGCGCGGGGCCGGTGAGCATGATGGTCGGCTCGGAGCCGGAGACGGCGGCGGAGACGATCCGGGCGCGCGGCCGCAGCCCGTAGCGCTCACCGGTCTCCCGGTTGCCGATGGCGACCAGGGCGGCGCCGTCGACGATGCCCGAGGAGTTGCCCGCGTGGTGGACGTGGTCGATGGCCTCCACCCAGTGGTACTTCTGCAGGGCGACGGCGTCGAAGCCGCCGGCCTCGCCGATCGTGGCGAAGGAGGGCTTGAGCGCGGCCAGCGTCTCGACGGTGGTGCCGGGGCGGATGAACTCGTCGCGGTCCAGCACCACCAGGCCGTTGCGGTCGCGGACCGGCACGACCGAGCGGTCGAACAGGCCGTCGGCCTGCGCCTTGGCGGCGCGGGCCTGGGACTCGGCGGCGAACGCGTCGACGTCGGTGCGGGAGAAGCCCTCGATGGTGGCGATGAGGTCGGCGCCGATGCCCTGCGGCACGAAGTTGGTCTCGTAGGCCGTCATCGGGTCGGCGAACCAGGCGCCGCCGTCGGAGGCCATCTTCACCCGGGACATCGACTCGACGCCGCCGGCCAGGACGAGGTCCTCCCAGCCGGAGCGGACCTTGGCGGCGGCCAGGTTGACGGCCTCCAGGCCGGAGGCGCAGAAGCGGTTCTCCTGGACGCCGGCGACGGTGTCGGGCAGGCCGGCGGCGATGGCGGCGATCCGGGCGATGTCGGAGCCCTGGTCGCCGACCGGGCTGACCACGCCGAGCACGATGTCGTCGATCGCCGCCGGGTCCAAGTCCGGGAAGCGGCGGCGGATTTCGTGGATCAGGCCGACGACCAGGTCGATCGGCTTGGTGCCGTGCAGGGAGCCGGTGGCCTTGCCCCGGCCGCGCGGGGTGCGGATCGCGTCGTAGACGTACGCTTCGGTGGTCACGGTGGGGAGCCTTTCGGGGCGGGGGTTGGACGCCGGAGAGCGGGGGTCAGTCGAGGAGGGAGCGGCCCACGATCTCCTTCATGATCTCGGTGGTGCCGCCGTAGATGGTCTGGATGCGGCCGTCGGTGAACGCCCGGGCGACCGGGTACTCGGCCATGTACCCGTAGCCGCCGTGGAGTTGGAGGCATCGGTCGGCGGTGCGCTTCTGCAGTTCGGTGGCCCACCACTTGGCCATCGAGGCGTCCGCCGGGGTCAGCGCGCAGCGGTTGTGCTCGGTGATGCAGCGGTCGACGAACGCGCGGGTGACGGCGCACTCGGTGGCCAGTTCGGCGATCTCGAAGCGGACGTGCTGGAGCTTGGCCAGCGGGCGGCCGAACGCCTCGCGCTGCTTGACGTAGGCGGTGGTGATCTCGACCAGGTGCTCGGCGCCGGCGATCGCGGCGGCCGCGATGGTGAGCCGCTCCTGGGCGAGGTTGCGCATCAGGTACAGGAAGCCCTGGTCGAGCTCCCCGAGCAGGTTCTCCTTGGGGACGCGGACGTCCTGGAAGAACAACTCGGCGGTGTCCTGGGCCTTCTGGCCGATCTTGTCGAGGTTGCGGCCGCGCTCGAAGCCGGGCATGCCGCGCTCGACGACCAGCAGGCTCAGGCCGTGCGCGCCGCCCTCGGGGGTGGTGCGGGCGACCACGACCACCAGGTCGGCGAGGATGCCGTTGGAGATGAAGGTCTTGGCGCCGCTGAGCAGGAAGTGGTCGCCCCGGTCGACCGCCCGGGTGCGGATGCCCTGGAGGTCGGAGCCGGTGCCGGGCTCGGTCATCGCGATGGCGGTGATCAGCTCGCCGGTGCAGAAGCCCGGCAGCCAGCGGCGCTTCTGCTCCTCGGTGGCGAGCGAGGTGAGGTAGGGGCCGATGATGTCGTTGTGCAGGCCGAGCGCCAGGCCGGAGGCGCCGGCCCGGGCGAACTCCTCGGCGAGCACGGCGGCGTAGCGGAAGTCGGCGGTGCCCCCGCCGCCGTACTCCTCGGGGACGGCAAGCCCGAGCAGGCCCTGCCGGCCGGCCGCCAGCCAGGCCTCGCGGTCGACGATGCCGGCCTTCTCCCAGCGGTCGCAGTGCGGCAGCACCTCCTTGGCGAGGTAGGCCCGGACGGTGGCCCGGAAGTCCTCGTGCTCGTCGGTGAAGAGGTCGCGTTGCACGGCAGTCTCCTTGGCGGGGTCGGAGGTTCAGGCGGTCGGCGGCCGGCCGAGCGAGGGCACGCCCCAGTCGGCGGCGACCTCGGCGGTGTCGGCGCCCGGCCGGGCGGGCGGGCGGCGCAGCGTGCCGGGGGTGGCGGAGAACCGCGGGGCGGGGGCGGGCTGGGTGACGCCGTCCACCTCGACGTAGCTCGCGCGGCTCGCCAGGTGCGGATGGGCGTGCGCCTGACGCATCGTCAGCACCGGTTCCACGCAGGCGTCGGAGCCCGCGAAGACGGCCTCCCAGGCGGCGCGGGGGCGGGTGGCGAAGCGGGCGGCGATCCGGGCGCGCAGTTCGGGCCAGCGGTCGGTCTCCCACTGGCCGGGCGCGTCGGGGCCGAGTTCCAGCAGCCGGGCGAACTCGGCGTAGAACTGCGGCTCCAGGGCGCCGACGGCGAGGTGGCCGCCGTCGGCGGCGGGGTAGACGGCGTAGAACGGCGCGCCGCCGTCGAGCAGGTTGACGCCGCGCCGGTCCTGCCACTGCCCGCCGGCGAGCAGGCCCTGGAGGACGGCGGTGAGGTGGGCGGCGCCGTCGACGACGGCGGCGTCGACGACCTGCCCGGTGCCGGTGGCGCGGGCGTGGTGGAGGGCGGCGAGCAGGCCGACGACCAGGTAGAGCGAGCCGCCGGCGTAGTCGCCGAGCAGGTTCGCGGGCAGCGCGGGCGGGGCCTCGGGCGTGTCCGCGGCGGTGGCCGGCGCGACCAGGCCGAGGACGCCGGCCACCGCCGTGTACCCGATGTCGTGCCCGGCCCGGGCGGCCAGCGGCCCGTGCTGGCCCCAGCCGGTCATCCGCCCGTACACCAGCGCGGGGTTGCGGGCCAGGCAGGCCTCGGGGCCGACGCCCAGGCGCTCGGCGACGCCGGGCCGGTAGCCCTCGATCAGCAGGTCGGCGCGGGCGGCCAGGTCGAGCACCCGGCCGGGCCCGTCGGGGGACTTGAGGTCGACGACCACCGAGCGCTTGTTGCGGCCCGCGACGTCGAAGGCCGGGTCGATGCCGAGCGGCGGGGGCTCGGGCCGGTCGACCCGGACGACGTCGGCGCCGAGGTCGCCCAGCAGCATCGCGGCGAACGGCCCGGGGCCGATCCCGGCGAGTTCGACCACGCGGACGCCGGCCAGCGGTCCGCCGCGCTCGCTCCCGCCGCTGTCACGTTCGGACGCCACTGCCCCTCCGGGGATCGACGAAGTCTGACAGTAAAGCTGTCACACTCGCGATGATAGGGAAGCGACCGTTCAGTAACAAGACCTTCCGGACGCGGCCCGGCCCTCGCCCCGGCCCTCGGTCCGGACCCCTGACGCGACCTTGACGCGCACCGCGCAACCGCCGCCGCGGAGGGTGGGTCCGTACACCGACGGACCCGCCGGGTACCGTCGTCCCCGGCGGGGGGCTGCTGACCTCCCGTCGGATCCGGAGGAAGGAAGAGCAGCCGCACATGGTCTACCCAGGGTTCACCACCGGGCCGGTCGCGCCCAGTTCGTCCCCGTTCGCCAACCCCACACCCCGGCCCACCCCGGCCCCCGGCCCGACCCCGGCCCCCGCCGCGGGCTCGCCCGCCGCCACGCCGGGCCCGGTGCCGTCGCCCTCCCCCGGTGTGAACCCGTCCGGCACCACCACCCGGCTGGACCGCCCGTACGAGCTCAACGCCTCGGCCGGCATCGCCCGCCAGATCGCCGCCGACCTCGACAAGGCCAACGGCAAGGGCGGCAACAACCTCGCCGAGCACGCCTCCACCGCCGCCGGGCGGATCCGCGGCTTCGCCTTCGGCGGCGCGCTCACCGCCTCCACCGAGCGCTGGCTCCAGCAGTGCAAGACCCTGCACGACAAGCTGACCGGCACCGCCGACAACCTGGACGCCACCCAGCGCTCCTACCGGTCCAACGAGACGTCCACCGCCGGCCAGTTCGGCCAGGCCGGCCGCTGAGCGGAGAGGAGCAACCCCCATGGTGTCCTTCAAGGAACTCCACGAGGCCGACTTCGCCGGCGTCACCGAGACCGCCGAGGCCTGGACGAAGATGGCCACGGCCCTCGACGGGCTCGACGCGCGCGTCGCCCGCGACCTCACCGGCACCCCGCAGCGGGCCGGCTGGGAGGGGCCCGCCGCCATCCAGGCGGGCGCCACCCTCAAGGGCGTCGACACCGACGTCACCCAGGCCGCCGGCGTCGCCAAGGCGCTCGCCGCGATCATCCGCGACGCGGCCGCCGACTTCACCGCCGCCCGCAAGGACCTCGACGCCGCGATCCACGACGCCGAGTCCCAGACCATGACGGTCGGCGCCGACGGCGAGGTCCGCTGGCCGCCGATGCCCGGCTCGCGCAACGACCCGGACGCCGGCCCGGCGATCAAGAAGTACGACGACGAGATGAAGGCCAAGGCGGAGGCGATATCCGCCCGGCTCACCAAGGCCGTGCAGCAGGCCACCGCCGCCGACCAGCGCGCCACCGTCGCCCTGCAGACCGACGTCGGCACCAGCACCACCGCGTTCAACGCCAAGCCCTACGGCGGCGGCGACACCGCCGACGCCCGGCGCGCCGCCGACCTGCTGTCCAAGGCCGGCAGCCTCTCCGACACCGAGCTCCAGCGGCTGCAGAACCTGATGGCCTCCGGCTCGGGCTCCAAGGAGTTCTCCACCAGCCTGCTCAACACCCTCAACGCGGGCGGCCACGGCGGCCCCGAGGCGCTGCTCGACTACGCCAAGGTCTACGGCGACCTCGCCCGGGGCAACCACAACGCCCAGCAGTACCAGGACGTCCACGGCAGCCTCGGCCAGGTGCTCGCCACCGCCACCAGGGACGGCGGCATGGGCCGGGCCTGGGAGGACGAGCTGCTCAAGGCCGCCCGCAAGCCGGGCGGCTCGGCCGCCGGGTACAACGAGAACTACCGGACGCTCACCGAGCTGATGGGCGCCGAGGGTGACTTCGACAAGCCGTTCCTGACGAAGGTCGGCAACGACCTGGTCGACTACGAGCGCGGCAGCAAGCTCAAGGGCGAGGAGCTCTGGGGCCCCGACTACTCCGCCGTCACCGGCCGCCAGGGCGACCCGATGCGCGGCCTGATGAAGGCGATGAGCCACAACCCGGAGGCGTCCAAGGAGTTCCTCGACCCCGGCGCCAGCAAGAACCTCGACTACCTGCTCAAGGAGCGCAGCTGGCCCAACCAGGGCTACGAGCACCAGCAGACCGACACCCTCGCCCGGGACACCTCGCGCGGCGCGTTCGGCGACGCCCTCCAGGCCGCCACCACCGGCCGGGACCCGCACGGCGACCAGCCGCCGGTCCGCCCGCACGACGAGGCGATGGCACGGATCATGTCCGAGACCGTCACCCACTTCGGCGGCGACAAGGCCGGCCACGAGAACGAACTGCCCGCCGCCCTGCGCCGCCCGCTCGGCGAGATGATCGCCGACTACGCCGCCGACACCTACGAGATCCTCGGCAAGGAGACCGGCGGCACCTCCGAGACCAGCAGGCTCACCATCGGCCGGGAGCAGCTGCTGCGGACCGTCCGCGGCGTCGCCGAGGACCCCGAGGCGTTCAAGCTCGTGCACTACGCGGAGAGCCAGGAGGTCGCCAAGCGGCTGAACGACTACCCCGTCGAGGCCTTCCAGCCGGACCAGACCGGCCGCCCGAACCACCGGATCCAGGGGTTCACCCGCGAGGCCGGCGAGGTGATGGGCACGCTCAGCGGCGTACGCACCGACGTCATCGCCGACCACCGGGACGACGCGATCTTCCGCAACAACTGGAACGCCAAGATGGACTACCACGTGCTCGGCGCGCCGGTCACCGGTCTGCCGGTGGTCGGCGACACGATCCAGCGCCTGGTGGACGTCGGTACCTCCGCCTACGCCAACAACCTCAACAACGACGAGAGCCTGAAGGCCACCGAGCAGATCTCGGACACCTTCCGGGCCGGCGACGAGCAGCTCAAGGCGATGATCCGGGCCCGCGCGCTGGCCGCCGGCATCCCGGAGAGCGAGGTCAACGCCACCGGCGGCGTCACCACGACGCTGCTGGCCGACGTCAACACGAGCTACCAGACCGGCGTCGACGACGCGTACCGCCGGGCCCTCGGGCGGAGCTGATGGACGAAGCGACGACGGAGCACCGGCCGGTCGGCGACCGGGTCGACGAGGCACTGAGCGGGCGCGGGTTCACCACCCGGGCACTGCGGCTGCGGGCGGCCGGCGTGCTGCTGGCGATCACCGCCGGGGTGTCCGGGGTGCTGCTGTACAACCTCACCAACGTCTTCGGGCCGGACAGCGTCTGCGGGGGCGCGGCGAGCGCCGACGCCGTGCACGCCGCCCTCGGGCCGGGGCGGATCAGCGAGGAGAAGTCCGCCGGCTACGTCCCGACCGCCGTCGACCCGGCGCAGTACTGCCGCGCCACGGTGGACTTCGGCCTGTTCGGGGACACCGGGCAGAGCGTCTCGTTCGGGCTCTCCGTGACCCGGAGCGCGGGCGCCGAGTCCCGCCCGGCGGCGCGGCTGTTCGCCGAGGGCGGCGCGGTGGGCGCGGTGACGCCGGGCGGCGCGTGGGCGCTGCTCCCGGAGGGCTGTCCCACCGGCCTGCGGGCCTCGGTCGGCACCGGGCACGACGGGAAGGACGGCGACCACGCGGAAGGGATCGCCCGGCTCGCGGTCGGGCTCGCGGGCCTGGCCGCGAAGGACCGCGACTGCGGCGGCGCACCGCCCGCGCCGAGGACGCTGTCCCCGGTGGGCGCCGAGCAGCCGGTCGACTGGGGCAACCTCTGCGGTCTGCCCGGCATGGCCGTCACCAGGGCGCCCGACGCGGACCACGAGGAGCGGTACCGCCAGCAGGCCACCACGGCCTTCTCCCCGTTCTGGTCCTGCGAGGTGACCGACAGCGCGAGCGGGACACCCGTGGCGTCCTTCGCCGTCGTCACCGAGCCGCGGCTGGTCGACCTCCCGGCGGACAAGGAGCGCTCCACGGCGTTCGGCCGGAGCACCTGGACCGGTTCCTCGAACGAGGACGTGGTCACCACGTGCCAGGGCCGCAGGACGTACTTCCACTACTCCTGGCGATCGGCGCCGGCCCTCAGGGACCGCGTCCTGCTGCCCGACACGACGGCCGTGTGGACGCAGTTCCTCACCGCCGCCGGCAAGGCGATCGGCTGCGAGCCGATCCTCCCGTAGGACTGCCGCCTCCGCCTCGGTTCCCCCCGGCGGGGGAGGCGGATCGGGTCGCCGGAGGAGGTGCGGGCGGGCGGGTGCGCGGGAGCGTGGGGGCATGACCTCGACGCTCCCGCTCCCCTCGGCGACACCGGCCGCCGCACCCGTCGGCCGGCTGCGGGTCGTGACGGCCGGTGTGGCCGTCGCCGCGACCCTGCCCTACCTCACCCTCAAAACGCTCTGGCTCACCGGCCACCCGGTCGGGGCCGGTGACACCATGGACGACCTGTGGCTCGCCAACCTGCTCACCTTCGGCATGGACGCCATCGCCGTCCTGCTGGCGCTCGCCTTCGTCCGGCCGTGGGGGCGGCGGGCGGCGGCCGGGCTGCTGGTGTTCCCGATGTGGGTGGCGACCGGCCTGCTCGGGACCATCCTGGTGGCGGTGCCGTTGTCCATGCTCGGCACCCTGCTGTTCGGGCCCGAGAAGTCCACCGGCAACGCGGCCGGCGGGGTCTGCGACTGGGTGTTCACCGTCGTGTACGGCGGCTTCGCCGTCCAGGGCCTCGCGTTGATCACCGGCTTCCTGCTGTACGCCCGGCAGCGCTGGGCCGGCCTGCTGCGCGACCGGATCGGGGACCTGCCCGACTCCCCCACGCTCACGGTGCAGCGGTCGCTCGCGGGCGTCTCCGCACTGCTCGCCGCCGCAGTGGCGGCGGCCCGGTGCTACTGGGCGCTGGGCGGGGACGCCGGGCTGCCGGCCGAGTGGCGGGAGCACCGCGGACGGAGCCTGGACGTGATGGACGGCGTCGCGGCCGTGATGGCGCCGGCCGCGGTGACGGCGCTGCTCGTGCTGGTGTTCCGGGTGCGGCCCGAGCGGCGGCTGCGGGTGCCGCTGATGGTGGTGTGGACGGCGGCAGCCCGGGACACCGCGTGGAACACCACGACTCTCCGCCCCTCCCGTACTGCTGACGTAGAGTCTGCGCCGTGATCATGGGCGCGGGGGCCACGGACATGGGTGCGGGCGGGACGGCGGTGCGGCACGCGGCACGGCGGGCGGCGGGCGCCCTGCTCGGGCGGCGGTCCCGGCTGCGCTGGGTGCACCTGGTGCTCGGCGGCGCGCTGCTGATGCCGTACTGGCTGCTCGCGACGGTCGTCCTGGGCACGCTCGACCCGCGCAAGGACTCGCTGGTCCAGATCCTGCTCTACTTCGCCGCGCTCGGCGCCTCGCTCCCGATGGCCGCCGTGACCGCTCTGGTCCCGACCGTCCGGGCCCTGGAGGGCGCGGCGGCCCGGGCGCTGTGCGCACCCCGGCGGGCGGCGGAGGTGGTCACCGGACCGGCCCGCTCCTGGGCGGCCCGGCGGCGGACGGCCGCGTGGTTCGTGCTGCACCTGCTGTTCGGCGGCATCGTCAGCGGGATGACGCTGGCCGGTGCGCCGTTCGCCGTGATGCTCGTGCTGCGGCCGGCCGGCACCGAGGAGCTGTGGCGGTTCTGGGAGGAGCGGGGCGTGCCCGGCTGGCTGCCCGGCCCGGTGCTGGGCACCGCGCTGCTCGCGCTGATCATCGGCACCAGCGCCGGCCTCGGCGCGCTGCTGGCGCGGTGGGCGCCGGTGCTGCTCGGCCCGACCCCGGAGGAGCGGCTGGCCGACGCCGAACGGCGGGCCGCCGTGCTCGCCCAGCGCAACCGGCTGGCCCGCGAACTGCACGACTCGGTCGGCCACGCGCTGAGCGCCGTCGGCATCCAGGCCTCAGCCGCCGCCCGGGTGCTGCGCTCCGACCCGGAGTTCGCGGCGGAGGCGCTGGCCGCCATCGAGGAGACCGCGCGCGGCGCCGTCGCCGAACTGGACGCGGTGCTGGGGCTGCTGCGCGAGGAGGACGGCGACGCGGCCGGGCCCGCCGGACCGACCCTCGCGGGGCTGGACGACCTGCTGCGGCAGCTGGCCCGCACCGGGCTGATGGTGGACGCCGAGGTGGCTCCCCGACTGGACCGGCTTCCGGCCGCGCTCTCCCGCGAGGCCTACCGGATCGTCCAGGAGGGCCTGACCAATGTGCTGCGGCACGCCGGCCCGGCCGGCCCCGCGCCCGCCCGGCTGCGGGTCGCCCCGGCGGGCGGGCGGCTGGAGATCGAACTGACCAACCCGCTGGGCCGGTTGCGGGCCGGCCGGCCCGGCGGCGGGCGCGGGCTGCGCGGGATCGGCGAGCGCGCGGCGGCGCTGCGCGGCGGCTGCGAGGCCGGGCCCTCGGACGACGGGACGACATGGCGGCTGGCCGTCTGGCTGCCGGTGGGAGGAGAACGGTGAACGACAGCGGGAACGCCGGGAACGCCGGGAACGCCGGGAACGCCGGGAACGCCGGGGACGGTGCGGGGAACGCGGCCGGCGGCCCGGTCCGGGTGGTGATCGCCGACGACGAACGGCTGGTGCGCACGGGCCTGCGGGTGGTGATCGACGCCGAGCCGGACCTCAGCGTGGTCGGCGAGGCGGCCGACGGCGCCGAGGTGGTGCCGCTGGTGCGCCGGCTGCGCCCGGACGTGGTGCTGATGGACGTCCGGATGCCGGGGATCGACGGCATCCGGGCCACCGAGCAGCTGGTCGCCGGGATGGCCGAACCGCCCCGGATCCTGGTGGTGACCACCTTCGAGCACGACGACCACGTGTACGACGCGCTGCGGGCGGGGGCGGCCGGGTTCCTGCTCAAGCGGGCGCGGGCGGAGGAGATGGTGCAGGCGGTGCGGCTGATCGCGCGCGGCGACTCGCTGCTGTTCCCGGCGGCCGTGCGCGACCTGGCCCTGCGGTACGCGGCACCGGCCGGGCAGGCGGCCCGTCCCGCGCCCGGCGGCGGTCCGATCGGGCGGCTCACCGGGCGGGAGGGGCAGGTGCTGCGGCTGATGGCGGCCGGGCTCAGCAACGGGGAGATCGCCGCGGAGCTGGTTCTCAGCCAGGAGACGGTCAAGACGCACGTGGGCGGCGTGCTGGCCAAGCTGGGCGCGCGGGACCGCACCCAGGCGGTGATCGCGGCCTACGAGTCGGGGTTCGTGCTGCCGGGCTGACGGGGAACCTACGGGGGAGCCGATGGGAAGCCGACGGGGAGCGGGGGAAACGTTTCTTTCGTCCCCGTTCCACCGGCGGGTAGAGTGCGCTCCTTCCCCTCGACCGTCCGATACCTCCCGTATCGCCTGAAACGAACTGGTGACCGCATGTCAGTCCGGACCAGCCCCGCGCTCTGGTGGCGCGCCGGCATCGTGCTCTCGGCGGGCCTCGGCCTGACCCTGCAGACCGCACCGCTGGTGTACTTCACCGTCGAGAGCAACGTGATCGTGCTCGGCTACTTCGCCGGCGCCGTCTACTGGATGCTCAAGCGCGGCACCACCGACGCCCCCGCGCCCCGGCTGCGCGGCGCCGCCACCCTGTACATCCTGATCACCGGCCTGGTCTCGCACATCCTGCTGGAGCACGGCGCCAACCCGCTGCCCGGTCTGTTCGACGGGCCGGACAAGCTGCAGCACTGGTCGTCGTTCTTCCTGCACTACGTCACCCCGGTACTGGTGATCGTCGACTGGCTGGTGCTCAAGCCGCGCAACGCCTCCGCCTGGCGGGACGTGCCGCTCTGGCTGGCCTTCCCGCTCGGCTACGCGGCGGTGGTGCTCACCCGCAACGCGCTGTTCTCCAACTTCCCGCTGCCGTACCCGTACTTCTTCTTCGACCCGACCACCAAGGGGTACGGCTACGTCTGGGGACAGATCGCGCTGCTGACGGTCGAGTTCGTCCTGCTGGGCGCCGCCGTGGTCGGCCTGGACCGGCTGGGCACCCTGGTCCGGGCCCGGCTGCGCCGCGGCCCCGCCCCCGCCGGGGCCTGATCCCGCCTCCCCCGCCGGCGGCCGGCCCCCGGGCCCGGTTCAGCGCTCGGGTCCGAGCCCGGGCGAGCGCCCGGATCGGCGCTCAGATCCGCCAGGACCGGATCCGGTCGGCCGCCGCGAACACGTCCGCCCGCCCCTCGGCGATGTCCCGGGCCAGCTCCACCAGCGTCCCGTACGGCGGGTCGATGCCCTCCCCGGCCGCGTGCATGTACGCGGCCGTCGTCATGCAGGCGTACAGGTTGTTGCGCACCGGGAGCGGGCGCAGCAGCACGATCGTGTGCATCAGGGTGGCCGCGCACCAGGAGGGGTCGGCGTCGTGGCCGAGCTGCGCGGTGTTCACCCGGTGCCGGGCGACGGCCGCCTGCAGCGCCGAGTAGTCCCGCACGCTGAGGTCCTCGGGCGAGGCCAGCTCCTGGACGTCGAGCAGCCAGCGCAGGTCGACCTGCAACAGCATCATCGCGGCACCCTCATCGCTCCCGCCGATCGCCGGCGCCGATCGCCCTCGCCCGCTCAGGCCGCCGGCGCGTCCTCCGGGAACTCCCGGTCGAACTCCTCGCGGTGGGCGTTCCAGAACGCCACCGCGTGGGAGACGAACACCCGGCGCTGCTGCTCCCGCACACTCAGGTCGTGCACATACGCCTTGACACTCTTGCCGTCGGCGGCGGCCGCCTCGCGGATGGCGGCGAGTTCGTGCTCCGTGTACTCGATGTTGAGTGCTGGCATGGCGCCGATGGTACTGGAGCGCACGGGAGTTGGACACCGAGCCGGTGACCCCGAGGGGGTGCCGGGGGCACGTACGCCGCCGGTCGTAGACCGCCGCGCCGGGAGTACCTCCTCGGTCGGGGGCGCGGACCGCTCCGCAGGCTGACGCGCGGCGCCCGGACCGGCCCCTACCGTCGACCCGTGGGCGGCGGAGGGGTTCCGCGGGGGAGGCCCTGAGCTGGAAACGGCGGGCAACGGCATGGGTATCGGACACCGGAGGCCGGTGGCCAGGGCGGCGGGGATCGCGGCGGTCGCGCTCGCGGTCACGGCGGGGACGATCGGGGCGGCGGGCGCGGTCGGGGCGGCACCGGACGGGGACGGCGCGGCCGAGCGGCCGGGCGTCAACCGCCTGGAGGGCGTCTGGCGGACGGACGGGTACGGCACGATCCTGGAGATCCACGGCACCACCTTCACCACCTACGACGTGACCCGGCTCGGCTGCACCCCGGGCTTCCTGAGCGGCACGCAGGTCGGCGTGCCCGGGCGCGGCGGCGCCGTGCGCTACGGCGGCCCCGGCAAGAGCTTCGGAGAACTGACCGTCACACCCCTTGGGCACGACCGGGCCGTGTCCAAGGAGGACAGCTCCGCCGGGACCAAGAACCTGTCCCGGCTGCCCGGCGGGCTGCCGGTCCAGTGCACGCAACCGGTACCGCAGGACGCGCTCGCGGTCTTCGACCGGTTCTGGGCGACCTTCGAGGAGAACTACCCGTTCTTCGCCGCCAAGGGCATCGACTGGCGGGCCCGGGGGGCGCAGGCACGGGCCACCATCACCCCGCGGACCGACACCACCGCCCTCACCGGGATCATCGGCGGCCTGCTCGAACCGCTCGGCGACGCGCACACCTTCCTGGGGCGCAAGGCGGCCGACGGCGGCTACGACCTCGTCTTCGGCGGTCTGCGACCGGGCACCGAGGAGCCCACCGACCAGGTACGGGAGCAGGCCGGGCGGGCGGTCGCCGCCCAGTTGCTCGCCCCCGAGCGGACCTTCGGGCGCGAACGGCTGGGCGTCGGCGAACTCCCGGGCGGCATCGGCTATCTGCGGGTGAGCGCCTTCGACGGGTACATCGACGACGGCTCGTACCAGGAGCAGGCGGCCGAGCTGGACAAGGCACTGGACCTCCTGCTGGCCCACCCCGAGCGGCTGACCGGGGTGGTGGTCGACCTGCGGCTGAACGGCGGCGGCTCGGACGAGCTGGGCCTGCGGATCGCCTCCCGGCTCACCGACCGGCCCTTCCTCGCCTACCGCAAGGCGGCGCGCAACGACCCGGCCGACCCGACCGCCTTCACCCGGCCGCAGCCGATCACCGTCCGCCCCGCGGCCGGGGCGACCCGCTTCACCGGGCCGGTCGCCCTGCTCACGGCCGGCTCGACGGTGAGCGCGGGCGAGACCTTCACCCAGGCGCTGATGGCGCGGCGCCCCGCGACGGTCCGGATCGGCGAGAACACCCAGGGCGTCTTCTCCGACGTGATGTTGAAGCCGATCTCCGACGACCTGCTCATCGGCCTGCCGAACGAGAAGTTCCTCACCCCGGCCGGCACCACCTTCGACGGCCCGGGCATCCCGCCGGACGTCCGCACCCCGGTCTTCACCCCGGAGGAGCTGGCCGGGCTGAAGGACTCCGCCCTGACCGAGGCCCGGCGGATCCTCTCCGCCGGGGCCGGCCACCGCTAGGGGTGCGTCGTCACATCGGGTCCACCGCCCTCAGCGCGCCGTCCAGCTCCAGCCAGCGGGTGACGCCCAGGCCGCGCAGGAACGGCAGGTCGTGGCTGGCGACGATCAGTGCCCCCTGGTAGGCGGCGAGCGCCTGGGTGAGCTGGCGGACGCTGGCCAGGTCCAGGTTGTTGGTCGGCTCGTCGAGCAGCAGCAGCTGCGGCGGCGGGTCGGCCAGCAGCAGCGCGGCCAGGGTGGCCCGGAACCGCTCGCCGCCGGAGAGCGTGCCGGCCGGCTGGTCGGCACGCCCGCCGCGGAACAGGAAGCGGGCCAGCCGGGCCCGGATCGCGTTGTCGCCCGCGCCCGGCGCGAACAGCTTGACGTTGCCCACCACGGTGAGCTTCTCGTCGAGCAGGTCGAGCCGCTGCGGGAGGTGGCGCAGCGGCACCGGGGTGATCACCTCGCCCGCCGACGGGGCGATTTCGCCGGCGATGGTCCGCAGCAGGGTGGACTTGCCCGCGCCGTTGCGGCCGACCAGGGCGATCCGCTCGGGCCCGCGCAGTTCGAGGTCGGCGGTGATGCCGTGCGGCATCCGGACCTTGTCCAGGGTGAGCACGGTGCGCCCGGCCGGGACGGCGGTGCGGGGGAGGTCGATCCGGATCTCGGCGTCGTCCCGCACGGCCTCCTCGGCGGCGGTCAGCTTGCGCTTGGCCTCCTCCAGGCGCTCGGTGTGCATGCCCTGGAGCCGGCCCGCCGTCTCCTGGCCCTGGCGTTTGAGCTTGCCGGCGACGATGTGCGGGTCGTTGCGGGTGACCGAGCGCTTCCTGCCGTAGCTCGCGCTGCGATCCAGCCGCATCCGGGCCTCGGCCAGGTCCCGCTTCTGGCGCTGGACGTCGGACTCGGCGTTGCGCAGCAGCCGCTCGGCGGTCTCCTGCTGGGCGGCGAGGGTGCGCTCGTACTCGGCGAAGTTGCCGCCGTACCAGGTGACCTGGCCGCCCCTCAGCTCGGCGATCTGGTCGACGTGCTGGAGCAGCTCGCGGTCGTGGCTGACGATCACCATCACGCCGCCCCAGCCGGCCACCGTCTCGTAGAGCCGCTCCCGGGCGGAGCGGTCGAGGTTGTTGGTCGGCTCGTCGAGCAGCAGGACGTCGGGGCGGCGCAGCAGCAGGGTGGCCAGCCGCAGCAGGACGGCCTCGCCGCCGGAGAGTTCGCCGGTGGTGCGGTCGAGGCCGAGCCGGTGCAGGCCGAGCCGGTCGAGCAGGGCGCGGGCGCGCTCCTCGACGTCCCAGTCGTCGCCGACCGCGTCGAAGTGGCGCTGGTCGGTGGAGCCGGCCTCGATCGCGTGCAGGGCCTCGCGGGCGGCCCGGACGCCGAGCGCCTCGTCGACCCGCAGGCCGGTGTCCAGGGTGAGGCCCTGCGGCAGGTAGCCGATCTCGCCGCCCGCCCTGACGGTGCCCGAGGTGGGGGTGAGTTCGCCCGCCAGCAGGCGCAGCAGGGTGGACTTGCCCGCGCCGTTGAGCCCGATCAGGCCGGTGCGGCCGGGGCCGACGGCGAGGTGGAAGCCGTCGAGGACGGGCCTGCCGTCCGGCCACTCGAAGGAGAGGTCGGTGCAGAGGAGCGAGGTGGTGGGTTGTGCCATGGAAGCCTCCCGAAGGTCGCCGTACGTGGTCGTGGAGCAACACGGGGAGACACCGCGGGTGCGGGCGGGGACCGGGAGAGGAGGGCCGGGGGTCGTCAGAGCGACGGGGGACGCCGGACCGGCTCACCACTGAGGTCGGGCACGCGCACACTCACGGACCGCGGGCAGCGACAAGGCCGGTCGAAAGGCCGGCGACATGGCCGGTGACAGAACCGGCGGCAGGGCTGCGGTGCGGCGGGGGCGGTGTCTCGGGACCTCAGTAGTTCAACGGCGTTCTCCTGTTCGGGCGAGTGGCAGGCATCACGCTACGGAGGGCCCCGAAGGCGTGCAACCGGTTTTTTCGGTGCCGATCACGTGCCGATCCGGTGACGGCCTCGCCCCGGACCGCTCCGGTGGCCGGAGAGCGTCCGCCGCGCGTGGCAGACTCCTCCCCTGCCAGCCGCTCGACACTCTCGCGGCCGTGGCGTGCATTCACAGGGGGAACCAACTCATGTCACCGATATCCCGGGCGACGCGTGCCGCGCTGGGCGCGTCCGTCGTCACGCTGACCATGGTCGTCGCGACGGCGTGCGGCCCGGAGAACAGCGACCCGGTCGCCGGCCCGTCCGCCGCCCAGACCGCCGCGACCACGGCGGCCACGGCGGCCACCGCGGGCTCCACCGGCAAGCCGGGCGGTCTGCCGCCGATCAAGCTGCCGACCGCCGACGAGCTCGGGAAGTGGAGCTTCGAGGACTGGGACAAGTGGGCCCAGCAGAACGTCATCACCCCGGCGGTCAAGGGCTTCTGGGACCTGCAGAAGATCCTCAAGGCCAAGCCCTACAAGCCGGGCCCGGGCTCCCAGCCCACCGGCCAGCCGTCCGCCCAGCCGACCGCCCAGCCCACCTCGGCGGCCCCCGCGGCCCCGACGGCGCCGCCGACGAGCGCCGCGCCCGCCCAGCCCGGCGGCGGCAGCGGCGGAGGCCAGAACGACCCGCAGCCCAAGCCGGTCGAGATGAAGCCCGTCGCCCACCCGTACGCCAAGCCGGCCCACGTCAACGGCAAGCTGTTCTTCCAGGACGGCAACCAGGACTACGTCTGCTCCGGCACCGTCGTCTCCGACCCGGCCAACCCGGGCCGGAGCAACCTGGTCTGGACGGCCAGCCACTGCCTGCACGGCGGCAAGGGCGGCAAGTACCACACGAACATCACCTTCGCCCCGGCGTTCAACAGCAGCGGCGCGGTCAGCGGCGGCAGGAAGGGCTCGCTCGCCGAGGCCGAGCCGTACGGCGAGTGGGGCGCCGTCGCGGGCATGATCTCCCCGCAGTGGGCGGCCGAGGCCGACCCGGAGAACGGCGGCCCGTGGAGCCAGTACGACTTCGGCATCCTCAAGGTGGCCAACCCGGACGGCAGCGGCAAGTCGCTGGAAGAGGTCGTCGGCGGCTCGGTGCCGGTCTGGTTCAACGCCCCGCGCGAGCAGATCGCCGCGGTGAGCACCTACGGCTACCCGGCCGGCAAGCCGTTCGACGGCATGGAGCTGGAGCGCTGCGAGGCGGGCAAGCCGGCCCGCCGCTCGATGGACCCGTCCCGCCCGACCATGTTGATGACCGGCTGCAACGGCACCGGCGGCGACAGCGGCGGCGGCTGGTTCGCCACCAGGGACGGCAAGCAGGTGCTGGTCTCCGACACCTCCATCGGCGGCTTCGACAACACCTGGGAGGCCGGCCCGTACCTGGACGACGTCGCCCAGCACGCGCTGGAGTACTTCTCCAAGAAGGCCAAGTGACCCCGGTCACGGCCTGAACGACGCTGAACGGCACTGCGCGGCACTGAGCGGCACTGAGCGGCACGGCGCCGAGCGGCGCCGAACCCGCTCCGCCGGGGGGCGGTGGCACCGAGGTGCCGCCGCCCCCCGGCGGCGTCCGCGCCCGCCCGCCTAGAATCGGGACATCATGAGCGCCACACTCGTCGTCAAGGACCTCGCCGCCGGCCACGGCGACCGCACCCTCTTCTCCGGCCTGGACCTGGTCGTCGCCCCCGGCGACGTGATCGGCCTGGTCGGCGTCAACGGAGCCGGCAAGTCCACCCTGCTGCGGCTGCTGGCCGGCCTGGACACCCCGGAGGGCGGTTCGGTGCGGCTCAGCCCCGCCGCCGCCAACGTCGGCCACCTCCCGCAGGAGCCCGAGCGCCGCCCGGAGGAGTCGGTGCGCGACTTCCTGGCCCGCCGCACCGGGGTGGCCGCCGCGCAGGCCGCACTGGACGAGGCCACCCAGGGCCTGGTGGACGGCGTGCCCGGCGCCGACGACGCCTACGCGGTGAACCTGGACCGCTGGCTGGACCTCGGCGGCGCCGACCTGGAGGAGCGGGCCGAGGAGGTCGCCGACTCGCTCGGCCTCAAGGTCTCGCTGGACCTGCCGATGACGGCCCTGTCCGGCGGCCAGGCGGCCCGCGCCGGCCTCGCCTCGCTGCTGCTCTCCCGCTACGACGTCTTCCTGCTCGACGAGCCCACCAACGACCTCGACCTGGACGGCCTGGAGCGGCTGGAGTCCTTCGTCAAGGGCCTGCGCGCGGGCACCGTGGTGATCAGCCACGACCGCGAGTTCCTGGCCCGCACCGTCACCAAGGTGCTGGAGCTGGACCTGCACCAGCGGCAGATCAACCTCTACGGCGGCGGCTACGAGGCGTACCTGGAGGAGCGCGCCACCGCCCGCCGGCACGCCCGCGAGGAGTACGAGGAGTACGCCGACACCAAGGCCGGCCTGGAGGCGCGGGCCCGGATGCAGCGCGGCTGGATGGAGAACGGCGTCCGCAACGCCCGCCGCAAGTCGAGCGACAACGACAAGATCGGGCGCGCGATGCGCACCGAGTCCACCGAGAAGCAGGCCGCCAAGGCCCGGCAGACCCAGCGGATGATCGAGCGGCTGGACGTGGTCGAGGAGCCGCGCAAGGAGTGGGAGCTGCGGATGGAGATCGCCTCCGCGCCGCGCTCCGGCTCCGTGGTCGCCACCCTGCGCGGGGCCACCGCCCGGCGCGGCGACTTCACGCTCGGCCCGGTGGACCTGCAGATCGACTGGGCGGACCGGGTGGCCATCACCGGCGCCAACGGCTCGGGCAAGTCCACCCTGCTGGCCGCCCTGCTGGGCCGGCTCGAACTCGACTCCGGCAGCGCCGTGCTGGGCTCCGGCGTGGTGGTCGGCGAGGTGGACCAGGCGCGCGGGCACATCTTCAAGGACCAGCACGGTCTCGGCGGGGGGCCGCTGCTGGAGGCGTTCGCCGCCGCCGTCCCGGAACTCGCGCCGGAGGAGGTGCGCACCCTGCTGGCCAAGTTCGGCCTGAAGGCGGCGCACGTGCTGCGCCCGGCGGACACCCTCTCCCCCGGCGAGCGGACCAGGGCGGCGCTGGCGCTGCTCCAGGCGCGCGGGGTGAACCTGCTGGTGCTGGACGAGCCCACCAACCACCTGGACCTGCCCGCGATCGAGCAGTTGGAGCAGGCGCTGGGCTCGTACAACGGCACCCTGCTGCTGGTCACCCACGACCGGCGGATGCTGGACACGGTCGCGGTGAACCGGCGGATCGAGGTCGGCGGCGGCAGGGTCCGCGAGCTGTAGCCGCCAGGGACGGGCCACGGGCCGGGGACGAGGTCCAGACCTCTTCCCCGGCCCGCCGTCATGTGCTGTGCTGTCGCCCATGGTTGACAGCACAGCGCTCGACAGCGCGGTGGCGGACGCGTCCTACCCGACCGTTCCGCTCACCCCCATGACCGTGCCCGCCCACGAGGCCGAGGCCCGCAGCAGGTCCTTCCACGACGTGATGGACCAGCGCCGCACCGTCCGCGACTACTCGACCCGGCCGATCCCGGACGGCGTGGTCGAGTGGGCGGTCCGCACCGCCAACACCGCCCCCAGCGGCGCCCATGTGCAGCCCTGGCGGTTCGTGGTGATCACCGACCCGGAGCGCAAGCGCCGGCTGCGGGAGGCCGCCGAGGCCGAGGAGCGCGAGTTCTACGCGCACCGGGCCTCCGAGGAGTGGCTGGCCGCGCTGGCGCCGATCGGCACCGACTGGCACAAGCCGTTCCTGGAGGACGCGCCGGCCGTGATCGTCGTCTTCGAGGTGCACAAGGGCCCCACCTCGCCGCGTCCGTACTACACCAAGGAGTCGGTGGGGATCGCGGTCGGCCTGCTGCTCGCCTCGCTGCACCAGGCGGGCCTGGCCACCCTCACCCACACGCCGAGCCCGATGAAGTTCCTCAACGAGGTGTGCGAACGGCCGCAGGAGGAGCGGGCCGCCTACGTCATCCCGGTGGGCTACCCCGCCGAGGGGGCGCGCGTCCCGGACCTGCGGCGCAAGGCGCTCGACGAGGTAATGGTCCGCCTCTGACGCGCCCCCGGACGACGCCGGCGCGCGGCGGCGGCCGGTGGTGACAGGTACAGGACGCCGAGATAATCGCTGTCATGAATCACGTCATGCCGCCGCCGAACGGGGGCACGCCCGCATTCGTGCCCGTGCCCGCGCCCGGCGCACCCACCCCCGGCCGGCCGCCCGAACTGCTGCGGCCGGCCGAGGGGATCGTCCTGCGGCGGCGCTCCCCGGCCCAGGCGCCCGCGCTCAACGCCGCCGTCCGGGCCGACCTCGACCACCTGCGCCCCTGGCTGGAGTGGGCCGCCGAGGCACCCTCCCCCGCCCGGACCGCCGAGCTCACCGCGGCCGGCGTCGCCGCCTGGGACGCCGGCACGGACTTCATCTACCTGGCCGGCCTGGACGCCGAACCCGGCCGGGTGATCGGCTCGTTCGGCCTGCACGGCAGGATCGGCCCGGGCGCGCTGGAGATCGGCTACTGGGTGAGCGCCGCGCACGGCCGCCGCGGCATCGCCACCGCCGCCGCCCGGTCGGTCGCCGCGGCGGCGCTCGCCCTGCCCGGGATCCACCGGGTCGAGATCCACTGCGACCCGGCCAACACCGCCAGCGCCGCGGTCGCCCGCCGGCTCGGCTTCCGGCTCGACCGGACGGTCGACACGCCGGTGCGGGCGCCGGGCGAGACCGGCCGCAAGCAGATCTGGATCCAGGAGCGCCGCCCGCCCGGCCCGTGCACCGACCGGTGACGCCGAGGCCCACCGCCCCGACCACGTCCCGCCGTTCCCGCCCGATCCGCGCGGCGCCGGGGCGGCGATCCGCTACGGTGGACCCCCCGAACACCGGAGGCCCCCGTGCCGGAAGAACCGCCGCTGCCGAACTACCTCGCCTACAGCGGGGAGGACGAGGCCACCGGCGCCCGGTTCGTGGTCCTCTACCCGGGCGACGAGGAAGCCGACGACGACCGCAAGGCGCAGCTGCGCGCCATGGTCCAGCGGATGATCGACGATCTGCCGGACGAGCGGCCGCAGCCGGGCCCGGGCCCGGCGGAGACCGCCCGGCCCGCCCTGCGCCTGGTACGCGGCGACGGCTCCTGACCCTCCACGGCGCCGGAGCCGCCCGCCGCCGCTCAGTACCGCCCGCCCGCCGGGGCCGGCAGCGCGTCCAGCTCGGCGAGGTCCGCCGGCGAGAGCACCAGGTCGGCCGCCGCCGCGTTCTCCGCCAGGTACTTCGGCGTCCTGGTCCCCGGGATCGGCAGCACGTACCGCCCCTGGGCCAGCACCCAGGCGAGCGCCACCTGCGCGGGCGTCGCGCCGATCCGCGCCGCGACCGCCTTCACCCGCTCCACCAGCGCCAGGTTGGCCTTCAGCGCCTCCTGCTGGAAGCGCGGCAGCTGGCGGCGGAAGTCGTCCGCCGGCAGTTCGTCGAAGGAGGCGATGCCACCGGTCAGGAAGCCGCGGCCGAGCGGGGAGAACGGCAGGAACGCGATCCCCTGCTCCTCGGTGTACGGCAGCACCTCGGCGAGCGAGTCCCTGGTCCAGAGCGACAGTTCGTTCTGCACCGAGGCCACCGGGTGCACGGCCTGCGCGCGCCTGATCTCCTCGACGTCCACCTCGGAGAGCCCGATCCGCAGCGCCTTTCCGGCCGCCACGGCCTCGGCGAGCGCGCCCCAGGACTCCTCGGCCGGCACCTCCGGGTCGATCCGGTGCAGCTGGTACAGGTCGACGTGGTCGGTGCCGAGGCGGCGCAGGCTGTCGTCGATCGCCCGCCGGATGTGCTCGGGCCGCCCGTTGCGCAGCACCCGCTCCTCGGCGTTGCCCGGCACCAGGCCCACCTTGGTGGCGAGCACCGCGCGCTCCCGGTGGGGCCCGGCCAGCGCGGCGCCGACCACCTCCTCGTTGCTGTACGGGCCGTAGATGTCGGAGGTGTCGATCAGCGTGACACCGAGGTCCAGTGCCTGCCGGATCACCCGCACCGAGTTGTCGTCGTCGCGGTTGTGGACGTCGTAGGCCCAGGTCATCCCCATGCAGCCGAGGCCGACGACCCCGACCTCGGGACCCTCGCTGCCGAGCGTGGCGTTGCGCATGACGGTACTCCTCACTGTTGTCGGCCCCGTGGCGCCGACCGCGGTCGGATCAACGGGCTACAGCCTCCCCCTTGGAGTGCGCTCTAGGTCAAGCCGTCACCGCCGGGGGGGGTGGGCCGCCGGAACCTTAAGGTCCGCGTAAGCCTCTCCATCAGCCGCCTTTGATGCACCGGAAGTTCTTGACGCCCTCAGGTGGTCTAGTCCAGGTTGAAGCTCAGCACCGCGCACTCCCCCCACTGGACCACCCTCCAACGCCGCCCGCCCCGCGCCTCCTCCCCCCCGCGCGCGGCGGGCGGCCCCCGCCCCCCCCGGGGGGCGTCGGCGTCGCGGTACGTCAGGGACCGGCGCGTCAGACCGGCGCGTCGACCTTCTCGGCCGGGCCGAAGTCGCGGAAGGTGCCGTGGGTGCGCATCGGGACGCCCCGCAGCTCGGTCTTCCGGTCGTAGCGGACGGTGCGGCCCCGGGCGTCGATCCACTGGTCGAGCTGGAAGCTCGCCACGCCCTTGCCCTTGTAGATCTTGTACTGCTCGGGCTCCACGGCCTTCATCCGCTCCATGTCGAGCGTGCCGGAGAGGTGGAAGCACGGCGTGCCGTCGCAGTCCTCCATCCCCTTGCGGGCGGACGGGCCGACGGCCAGCAGCGCCTTGGCGTAGCCGTGGTAGTCGGGGATCCGGTCGCCGAGCGGGGAGGTGCGCCAGCCCCCGCCGCTCTTGATGTAGGTGGTGCCGTCGTCGGTCACGATGACGGTCGGGCCGCCGTCACCGGCGCCACCGAGGAGGTCGCTGCCGCCCGCGCTCATGGACTCGGTGATCCGGCCGGAGCGGACCGGCCCGTTGAGGTTCACCCGCGCCTTGGTGGCGGCGCTGAGCGGACCGCCCTCGGTCGTGAAGTCCTGGGTGGCCGCGTACGGCGTCTTCTCGGCGAGTGCGAGCGCCTTCTCCGGGTCGATCACCCCACCCGCCGTCGTCGCAACGGCGGTGGCGGTGGGCGTGGGGGTCGGCGTCGGGGTCGGCGTGGGAGTCGGCGTCGGCGTGGCCGTCGGGGTCGGTACCGCCTCGGGCGTACTCGTGGCCGTCGTGGACACGGTCGGGGACGCGGTCGGCGCCGCGTCGTCGTTGCAGCCCACCAGGCCGACGAGGCAGGCCGCCGTGGCGGTGACGGCGAGCACGGTGGAGCGACGCATCATCAGAAGAACCCCCGGGTCGAACAAAGAGACGGGGCGCATCCTGACACACCGGCCGGTCCGTGGGCGAACCGTTTCCGCGCTCCGCCGCTCACCCCCGGGGACGGACCCTCGCGACACCCGCGTCCAGGTCGACGCCCGCCCCGGGCGGAGCGCCGGCGTGCTCGTCGTCACGCAGGACGAGCTGTGCCTGGCGCTGTTCGATCTGGACCCGTTTGTTGGCGTTGAACAGCGCGTGCAGTTCCTCGACCGCCGTCATCCCGAGCCCGCCCGCCACCGTCCCCGCCCGCGAGCGCCGACGCCCGGTGCGCAGCGCCGCCATCACGAACAGCGCGGTCACCAGCGCCGTCACCGCCAGGACCACCGTCACCACCACCATGCCCGGGCCAACGAACGCCCGGCACACGATCGTTCCGGCCGGCCCGCCCGTACAGGAAGTCGGACCCGCCGACTTCCTGTACGGGCGGGCCGGGCACTACGCCCCCGCGGCCACCGCCTCCTCGTCCGCGACCTCCAGGCCGTAGGCGACGACGGCCTGCCGCAGACCGCCCGGGTAGCCGGCCAGGGCGGGGGTGAAGTCCCAGTTCCCGGCGTCGTCGCGGTCGAAGCGGCCGAGCCGCATCGCGATGTTGGACTCCGCGCCGTCGGCCAGGTGCACGACGGCGGCGTCCTGGTCGGCGCCGGCCTCCAGGATCAGCGCCGGTCCGGCGAACCCGGCCATGGTGGCGCCGGGATGGTTCTCGGTGTCGGCGGCGGCGATGACGACGAGCCGGTCGGCCTCGGCGGGGAGAGCCTCGAAGTCAACCATCAGGCAGGCGTTGGCGTCCTCGTAGCCCGTGACCAGACGGACCGAACCGTCCGGCGTGGAGGCGTTGTTGTAGAAGACGAGGTGGTCGTCGGAGAGGGCGCGGTTGCTCTGGCAGACGAGCGCGGCGATGTCGTACTCCTCCTCCCCCGTCCAGTGCAGCAGGAGCCGGGCCGGCTCGGCGGCGACCTCGATCGCCGGCTGCGCGGCACCGGCGCCCTCCTCGATCTCCCCGTAGGCGGGGGCGAAGATCTCGTGGAAGCCGTGGTGCTTGAGCAGACCGACCAGCTCGGCCCCGTTGATCAGGGTGATCGGCTTGCCGGACACGAACTGGTGCGAGCTGGGCCCGAACTTGCTGGTGGTGACCAGCACGGCCTTGGTGGCCTCCCGGTCGTGCTGCAGCGTGCCGAAGAGGTCGCGGACGGCCGACGGCGTGACCGTGTCCCGGTACCGCTTGACCTGCACGATCACGTTCCCGCCCCGGAACGGGTCGGTGTCGATGCCGCGGACGTCCACCCCGCCGTCCTTCGACCGGGCCGTGAGCTCGACCCGCATGCCCATGGACTCCATCAGCCGGGCTATCAGCCCCTCGAACTCGATCGGGTCCATCTCCAAGAGGAGCTGGAGTTCGCGCACCCGCCGCGCCAGCCGGCCGCGGTTCGCGTTGGTGTCGTCGCGCAGATGCCGGAACAGCATGCGCTGCGCGCGGCGCTCGGCGGTGTCGGGGCTGCTGAGGCGGTGGAGCTTGCGGCTCCGGGACATAGGTACTCCCTAGAGCGTGCCGCGACACGACGGATCGTCAGGCACGCGTCAGAAAAGGCGATTTCAGGATGGCTTTGGGTGTGTCCCCCGCTGGGTGAGTGAGTAGGTTACCGCCGCTCCTAGGCTTTCTGCATGACGACGAACAAGAGCGACCTTCTCGTGATCACCACGACCCATGACGACGAGGCGAAGTCCCGGGCGCTGGCGGCGGCCGTGGTCCGGGCCCGGCTCGCGGCGTGCGCGCAGGTGTACCGGATCCAGTCCGTCTACTGGTGGGAGGGCGCGGTCCAGGACGCGGCCGAGTGGCGGATCGACTTCAAAACCCGCGCCGAACTCGCCGACACTCTGGCGGACTTCGTGAACGAGCACCACGACTACGACACCCCGGAGGTCGTCGCCGTCCCCGTGGTGGCGGGCAGCACCGCGTACCTGGACTGGGTGAGGACGGAGACCGCGGCGAGGTGAGAGCGCAGGAAGTCGGTGGGGCCGACTTCCTGCGCGGGGGGGGTCAGGGGGCCGCGGTCGCGGTGGCACCGGGAGCAGCGGGTGGACGCTCCGCGGGGTGGGGGAAGACCCACGCGGCGAGGGCGAGCAGGAGGGCGATCGGGAGCACCGTCAGCACGGTGACCGTGGTGGGGGTGGCGGGGAGCTCAGAGGACGTCGGCATGGACCGGGGCGAGGTCGAGTTCGGCCCAGACCGTCTTGGAGTTGGGCTCGCGGGGGACGGTGCCCCAGCGGTCGGCGAGGGCGTCGACGAGGGTGAGGCCGCGTCCGGAGCACGACTCGCCGGGGCAGCCGCCGGCGGAGGGCAGGACGGGCTGCCGGTCGCCGCGAGGGTCGGACACCTCGATCCGGAGCACGGAGGTGCGCGAACGGCGCACGGTGGTGAGTGAGAGCGCGAGTTCGAACCCGCGCCCCGGCACGCGCCCGTGGATCGAGGCGTTCGCGGCCAACTCCGCGACGATGAGGAGCGCCGATTGATAGGCCTCCGGGGAAAGGGAGTTGACCCCCCAGGTGGCGAACTGTTGTCTGGCGATCCGACGCCCGGCGGCGGCGCCCCTGGGGGTGGAAGTCAGGAGTGCGGTGTGGGCGCGCGGGGTGGGGTTGTCGAGGGGAAATTCGGACTTCATGTGACAAAGCCTGGGGGGTCAGCCGTACGCTGACCACGCAATCGCCAGGTACGCAGAGTGCCTGTGCACGCGCGGACAGTGGCTTGTCGGGCCGGTTGCGGGAAATCGCTCGAAGGCGCGGTCATACGAGAATGGGGTGGTTCACGGTGGGCGGGATCACGGGAAGCGTGTTCGAGAACGACGAGTCGGTGGGCGACGCCGAGGGGGTCTCGGAGTTCTACAGCGCGGTGGGGAAGATCATCAAGATCCTGCGCGAGCGCGCCGGACTGACGCAGCGCGAGATGGCCGAAAGGCTCGGGTACAGCGAGGACCTGATCGGCGCGATCGAGCGCGGCCGACGGACGCCGCGCGTGGAGTTCCTCAACGCGGCGGACGAACTGCTCGGTGCTGGCGGGCTGTTGAAGGCGATCGCCGACGACGTGATGAAGGCGAAGATCCGGGTCAGCACCCGGCACCCCGCCTTCTCGAAGGCCTTCACGACCGAGGAAGCTCAGTCCGTCGAGATGAACGACTGGTCCACGCTTGACATCCCGGGACTACTGCAGACAGAAGCACACGCGCGGGCACTGTACGAGATGCGCAGGCCGACGCTCCCCGACGACATGGTCGAGAAGTGGGTGGCAGCCCGCATGGCCCGGCAAGAGGTCCTGACTCGCACCCCGCTCCCGCTGATGAGCTGGGTTATCGACGAGAGTGTGCTCCGCCGCCCCATCGGAGGCTGGGACATCCACGAGGGCCAGCTCCGGCACCTGCTCAAGGTCGGAAATGTGCGCGGCCTTGAACTGCAGGTGATGCCACTGGAGCGAACGCATCACGCAGGCATGGGAGGCTCATTCATCCTCCTCACTCCCAAGGGCCGGCCGCAGATCGCCTTCGCCGAGGTCCAGCACGTCAACAGGCTCATCACCGACGCCGATCAGGTCCGTATCATGAACGCACGGTACAGCAGCATCAGGGCGCAGGCTCTGGACCTGGCGGAGTCCCTGGCCTTGATCGAGAAGATCCTGGGAGAGCGGTAGGCATGGCCGAGCTTGCGTGGTTCAAGAGCAGCTACAGCGGTAACGAGGGCACTGCTTGCGTCGAGGTGGCCGAGACGGCTCACGCCGTCCTCGTCCGCGACTCCAAGGACAAGAGCGGCCCCCACCTCACCTTCACCCCCGACAGCTGGCAGGCCTTCATCACCTTCGCCGCCACCGTCGAGGCCTGAAACACCGAACGGCCCGCCGCTCCAACCCTGGAGCGGCGGGCCGTCCACGCGATTCGCGGCTTCTCAAGGGAGCCGACGGACCTCCTGTGCCCGCTCGTCCAGCCAGACCAGGTGCTCCTGACCCTTGATCGTCAGCCCGAACCGATCCGGCGACGGGGATCCCGCAGCCTCCCACCAGTCGTACGCCGCCTGCACCTCGTCCCACAGCCGACGCGGCCCGTACTGCCAGACGGTGTACCGGTCGCCCGCCGCGCCGTCCGAGTCCACGGCAGCCCAGGACCGGGCGTCCGTGGTGGCCACCCAGAGCCGCGATGCCACGCCCTCGACCTCCGGCTCGTGGTCCCACGCCGTCCAGACGTCCCCCAACCGCAGGCCGAGCGCGAAGCGCGCCTCCCAGTCGTCACCGCCGACCTGCCAGGGGGAGAGCGCTGGCCGCCCCTCCACAGGCTGTTGGTCGTCATGGACGACATCACGGAAGATCCGCAGATCGGTCCGCTGATTGCGCATCAGCATGAACGATGAGTATGCGCTGAAGCGTCCCTCCGCCGTCGCGTCCTCCCCGGCCACCAACCTGAGCATCCCCCAGTCCAGCATCGGGCTGTCCCACGGAGTGGCGATGACACCACCGGGTCTGGTCTGTTCGATCCAAGCCACTGGTACTCGTCGCACGGCGCAGGTGACAACGATCCGGTCGTACGGCTGCCGGCCAGGCCATCCTCTCGATCCGTCGCCGCACACGACTTCCACTCCCGAGCCGGCCGCGTGCAGAACCCCCCGGGCATGCCGGGCGAGGGCCGCGTCGATCTCGATCGAGGTGACGTTCTCGCCACCGACGCGGTGCGCGAGCAGAGCGGCGTTCCAGCCCGTCCCGGTACCGATCTCCAGGACGCTCAGACCCTCCCGAAGGTCAAGGTCCTCCAGCATCCGCACCACCATGGCGGGCGACGATGCCGAGGAGGACGGCAGAGCGTCCTCCTCGGCATCGGCCTCCGCCCCGTCATTGAGCTGCGTCACGACCGGGGCATTCGCGTACGCGGCCTCGCACCACCGCCCCGGTTCGTCTCGGAGCTCGCACGGCGCGAGTCCGCCGTCGTCCCTCTCCACCCAGATCCGGTCGGGCAGAAAGCGATGGCGTGGAACTGCGATGACGGCTCCAGTGCGAAGGTCCGGCCACCCGAGAGGACCATCTCCTGCCTCGCCATCCTCGCGTCAACGGCTGCGACCACATCGTCGATGACCGTGCGGGACCGCTGAACGGCTTGCAGGACCGCCGTGGTGTACTCACGCGTCTGGACCATGCCGGGAACAACCCTGCTCGCGTACACCCGGAAGGCACGGGTGCGCTCATAGATGTCACGGACGGCCTCCTGCGCCTGGCGCAGGCCGGCCCGTTCCATCCGGCGCCAATCCATGTACATCGTCTCGGCCGTGCGCGAGGCAGTGATCAGCTCGTCGATCCGGTCGGCGGCACCACAAGCGTGGCACCAGGCCCTGATGTCACTCTCCGTCGGCGCCGACAGCCCTGCTTGGAGGCGGGACGTCTTGGACTTGTGCCAGCCACAGCGCTCGGACAGCTCGCTGCTGGTGAGACCGGCATCGGCACGGATGTCGCTGAGACGGGTCGCCAGGGCTTTCCGAGCCGCGACGACGCTGGAGGACGGCGTGTAGGACATGCTGTTGCCGACCGTCGTCCGGATCCCGCCCCGTCCCCCGGTTTCAGACTCGGTAGTCGTCGTGCGGAACGGACCGGGTCCACACCGCCTCGAAGGCGCCGCGGCAGAGCTGCACCGCGGCCTCGTCCTCGGTGAGTTCGCCGCCCAGCGAGTCGCCGTCTCCGGAGAAGTACCCCCACCGGACGAGCTTGTCGTCGAACAACCAGAAGTCGTTCCCGGGCAGGGCCAGGTCGGATGCGCGGCGGCGCGGGAGCCAGCGCACCTGCTCGCCGGCCACGACGTTCGGGAACGTCACGTCGTACTCGTACCGGATGTAATCGCTGACCGGCTCCGAGACGATCCGGGCGCGACGGATCGCCACGCCCCGGCCGACGGCCTCGTGTTCGGGAATGCTACCGGCCCTCCGACACTCGGCCGCCGTGGATTCGTCGACCTTCCAGCCTTGGATCACCAGGTCGGCCGTGGATTCGTCGACCCAGATGGTGGGCGACTCGCCATCGGCGCTGTTGGGATCCTTGGCAACGAACCCTAGCGTCATGGGTCCTCCTGCGCTCTGTCTGCGAGGTGGCACTTGCCTTGGCCGGTCCCATGGTGAGGGCCAAGGCAACCCTGCGTCAGGCAAGCGTCGTATCCCGCTCGCTCTTCACACCTGGCAGTGGAACGGCGGGCCACCGCCCCGGGAATGTCACCGGGGGTCGAAGGCCGTGGCGCGGGAGGTCTGTTCCCAGGTGGTGAGTTCGGCGCGGACGGCGTCGAGGTGGGCGAGGAGGGCGTCTGTGGCGTCGGCGCCGAGGGCGAGGCGCAGGGGGGTGTTCTCGGCGTCCAGGGCCAGGCGGATGGCGGCGGCGGCCTTGGCCGGGTCGCCGGGCTGGGCGCCGTTGCCGTCGCGGACCAGCTTCCTGGTGGCGCCGACCTTCTCGGTGTAGGCCGGGTGCTCCTCGGAGAAGTGGGCCGCGTCCTTGCCGAAGAGGTTGGTGCGGAACGCGCCGGGCTCCACGATCAGCACCTTGATGCCGAACGGCGCCACCTCGTCGGCGAGGCCCTCCGACAGCTGCTCCAGCGCCGCCTTGGTCGCGCTGTACGCGGAGAACCCGGCGAAGGACAGCTGGCCGCCGACGCTGCTGATGTTCACGATCGATCCGCCGCCCTGCTCCCGCATCTGCGGCAGCAGGGCCCGGGTCAGCCGCGCGGGACCGAACACGTGCAGCTCGAAGAGGTCGCGCAGTTCACCGTCGGTGGTCTCCTCGAACGCCCCGACCTGCGTGCGGCCTGCGTTGTTCACCAGCACGTCCACCCGCCCGTAGCGCGCCAGGACGTCGGCGGCCACCGCGTCGATCCGCGCGCCGTCGGTGATGTCCAGGCCGACGGCCTCCACCCGGTCGGGATGCCCGGCGACCAGGTCGGCCAGCGCCTCGGGCCGCCGGGCCGTGCCGATCACCGTGTCACCGGCGGCGACCGCCGCCTCGGCGATGGCCCGCCCGAAGCCGCTGGTCGCGCCGGTGACCAGCCAGACCTTTCCGCTCCCCGTCATCGCTTCGTCTCCCCTGTCGGCTGCCGCCGGGGCCCTCCCGCCGGCGGCTCCCATCCTTCGCCGCGATCCGGTCCGCGTCCAGGACCTGTCGTGAGAGCCATGGGTCATGGACGTCCACGGGCGCGATCTGCGCCACTTCGCGGCGGTCGCCGAGGCGTTGAACTTCACCCGGGCCGCCGAGCGGCTGTTCGTCTCGCAACCCGCGCTCAGCAAGCAGATCCGGATGCTGGAGCAGCAGCTCGGCGCACCGCTGTTCCACCGCGACCGGCGGGCGGTGCGGCTGACCACCGTCGGGGAGGCCCTGCTGCCGCACGCCCGGGGGATGCTCGCCGCCTGGGAGGACGCCGAGACGGCGGCCGCCAACGGCCAGGGGGTGGTGCTGCCGGCCGCCGGCAACGCCCCGCTGGTCGCCCGGGACGAGGTGGTCGCCGTACCGGTCCGGGGCGTCTCGCCGTCCCGGCTGGCCGTGGCCGCCCGACGGGGCGACGAGCGGCCCCTGGTGCTGGCCTACCTGGCCGCGGCGGCCGCGGTGGGAGCCGGCACCGCCCGGTGACGCACCCGTCCACCGGGCGGCCCGCCGGTCAGAACCAGTGCAGGCATTGCGGGGGCCGGGGAGTGCGGAAGAGGGCGTCGGCGAGCGCGGCGGCCTCGGCGTGGTGGGCGCGGATGTGGCCGGCGCGGACCAGGGTGCTGGGAGTGGTACCGCCGAGGTAGACCGAGCCCAGGTCGCTGACGTCGAGCGACAGGTCCGGGTCCCGGTCGGTCGGGACGCACTCGGCCTTGCCGTCCCGCACGGTCAGCAGCCAGCGACCGTGCTCGCCGAGGAAGGAGTCCCCGACGTCGAGGACGAGCTCGCCGTCCGCGAACCAGCCGCGCGCGGTCAGCGCGCGCGGCACGTCCAGCAGCCGCACCCAGAGCCAGTCCATCTCCAGGCCCGTCGCGCCGGCCCGGAGGTCCTCCAGCTGCCAGCGCAGCGGGTGCGAGGCCGGGACGTGCTTGAAGACGGCCTCGGTGATCAGGTCGTGGCCGAGCACGTAGCGGGCCAGGGCCGTGAACGCCGTGTCGTCGAGGGCGATGGTCTCGTCCACCGTCAGGGTGATCGCCCTGGTCACGGGGTCGGGGTCGCTGAGGGCGTAACTGGCGTAGCCGTCCGGGACGCCGTCGGCGTCCCGGTGCACGGCGACGTAGCGCGGCGCCGGGGAGATCGGGGGCTGGCCCGCGCGCAGGGCCCACCAGCGGTGCGGCCGGGAGATCGCGCCCGGCTGGGCACGGCGGTAGCGGTCGTAGACCTCCTCCAGGACCTCCCGGCACTCGGTGCTCCGCAGCACCTCGACGGAGCCGGTGTCCCCGCCCCCGCCCCCGGCCCGGGGCTCAGCGAGGGCGGCCCGGTGACGCGGAACCGTCAGCCGCCCCGTGTACGTGGCCGGCCCGTAGCCGAACCTGCGGTAGATCAGGGCCTCGGAGGCCAGCAGCACCGACAGGAACTCCCCGCGCTCGCGCAACTCGGCGAGCTGGTGGCGCATCATGGCGCTGAGGACGCCCCGGCGCCGGTGCGAGGGCAGCACACCGACGGCGGTCACCCCGGCGACCGGGACGATCACCTCCCCCGGCAGGGTCAGCTCGAAGGAGTACGCACCGGCCGTGCCGACGGGCCGCCCGTCCGCCGCCACGGCGAGCACCCCGCGGTCCAGCTCGAACGCCGACCACCACGCCCCGCCCCCGTCCTCGGTGGTCTCCCCCGGGAAGAGCCCGAACGCCGCGTGCATCGTCCTGACGAAGACCTCGCGGTCCCGTTCGGTCGTGGAACGAATCTCCATCGCTACTGCCGCCTCCCCAGGTCACCGGCACCACGACGCATGGTGCCCGGCCCAGTGCAACGCCGACCCGCAACCAGGTCAAGCGATTTTTCTTCCGGCCCGTTTCCGGCGCGGAGCCCCGGGAGGGCAGCGGCGGCGGAGCCGGTCCCCGGCGGGGTTCGCCCCCGACCGACCCCCGAACTGGCGGACTGTTAGAGTCGCTTGGCGTTCCGACCGGGGGAGGCACCCGATGAAGCACCGTGCGCTCACGATCGGCGTGAGCACCGTGGCCGCGCTCCTGATCGCCGTCGCCTTCCGGCCGACCGGCGGTGCGCCGGCGCCCGGGCCGGCTCCTCGGCCGACCGCCCACGCGCCCTCCGTCATGCCCTCGATGCCCGGGGCCGAGGACAGCACCGCCGCCTTCACCCGGTGGGTCGAGCAGCACGGCACCGAGGAGCAGCGGGCGGCCGTCGTGGGCCACGTCACCGCGCTCAACCGGGCCGTGAAGCAGGACGACCACGTCAACACCTACCTGGCCACCGACCACCCGGACGCGGTGGACGCGCGCAGCCGCGCCATCATCCGTGCCTACCTGGCCTGGGCCGGGCCGCTCGACCCGGCCCGGATGCTCGTCCTCTACAACGCCTCGGGCGGCGTGATGAGCGCCGTCGACACCGCCGACTGGCGCTGAGCCCCCGGGACGCGGGCCTCAGGCCATGGCGTCCCGCACGCCGCGCGACATCCGCTCGGCGATCGCGGCGACCAGGGCTCGCGGGCGGCGCGGGGCGAGGTGGGCGCCGATCGCGTTGGAGCGGCCGGGGACGACGTAGGAGCGGTCGGCGTCCAGGGCCCGCAGCGCCGCCCGGACCACCGACTCCGCGGTGGTGAACGCACCCGTGACGGCGGCCTTCCGGGTGCCGATGACGTCGAAGAACCCCGTCTCCACCGGCCCCGGGCACAGGGCCAGGACGCGGATGCCGCGCCGGCGGTACTCCTGGCGCAGCGCGAGGCTGAAGTTGAGCACGAAGGCCTTCGACGAGCCGTAGACGGCGAAGTACGGGGTCGGCTGGAAGCCCGCCGTGGAGGCCACGTTGACCACCGCGCCCCGGCCGCGCGCGAGCATGCCGGGCAGCAGGGCGTGGGTGAGGTCGACGAGCGCGACGACGTTGACCATCAGCTGCTCGTGGTCGCGCTGCCCGTCGATCGTCTCGAACCGGCCGCAGGTGCCGAAGCCGGCGTTGTTGACCAGCAGGTCCACGCTCAGGCCCCGGTCGGCGAGTTCGGCGGCCACCCGGCGGGCGGCGTCGGGGGCGGAGAGGTCCTGGACGAGGACGTGGACGGTGACGCCGTGGGCCTTGCCGAGGCGCTCGGCGAGGTCGTGCAGGCGGTCGGCGGAGCGGGCGACCAGGACGAGGTCGTGGCCGCGCGCGGCGAGTCGGGCGGCGAACTCGGCGCCCAGGCCGGAGGAGGCGCCGGTGATCAGAGCGGTGGTGGCGGTGCGCACGGTGGTGCTCCTTGTCTCTCTATCTGTGACAAGAGAGTATCGGATAATCGAAAAAATGCGACACCTTTGTTTCACTTAATCGTCGAGCCGCTTCCCCGCTGTACCGTTCCCCGGGTACGCCAGAGCTGGAGGCACACGATGAGCAGCACGCCCGCACGCCCGTTGCGCGCCGACGCCGAGCGCAGTGTCCGCGCGATCCTCGCCGCGGCCGAGCGCGTCCTGGCCGAGACCCCGGGCGCGTCCATGGAGCAGATCGCCGAGGCCGCCGGGGTCACCCGGACCACCGTCCACCGCCGCTTCGCCAACCGGCAGGCACTGGTGGACGCGCTGGCCGCCGAGGCCGCCGCCAAGCTCGCCGAGGCGGTCGAGGACGGCCGCCCGGACACCGCCCCGCCGCTGGTCGCGCTGCACCGGGCGACGGCCAACGTGCTGCGGGTCAAGGCCGCCTGGGGCTTCGCCCTCGGGCCGGCCGTCGTCCAGAGCGAGCAGGCGGCGCGGACGCACGAGGCGATCGCCCGCCGCTGCCGGGACCTGCTCGGCCGGATCCGGGACGAAGGGTTCATCGCCCCGGACGCGGACCTGGAGTGGGTGCGCCGGGTCTACTACGCGCTCATCGGCGAGGTCCTGCACGGCGACGGCGGCGCGGGGCCCGCCGAGGGCGACCCGGACACGCTGGCGGCCCGGATCGTCGACACCGTCCTGTACGGCGTGGGCCCGCGCACCGCGCGCTGAGCCGCCCCGCGGCACGCCCGCCGACGCGCTCGCCCGGTCAGCCGCAGGCCCGGTCGGGGCGCCGCCGCGTGCCGGTGCGGCGCCCCGGAAGAGGCCGCGGACGGCGCCCTCAACTCCCCCATATCGCATGACAATCGTCAATCTCCCTCGATCGAGGGAACTATCAGCCGAGTCCCCGCTTTCCCGGGCCGTTGGGGGCAACATCAGCACGTCCGCGCCCGAACAACCTCGTCCGGGCGGCAGAATCCGGCCCCTGGGACCAGCCCGTGACTACCTCCGCCCCCGTGTGGGACTGCCCCTTCAACCACACCGACGGCCTGGAGTTCGACCCCCTGCTCAAGCGCCTGCTGACCGAGGAGCCGATCGCCAGGATCCGTCTGCCGCACGGCGAGGGCGAGGCCTGGCTCGCCACCCGCTACGAGGACGTCCGGGTGGTCACCACCGACCGCCGGTTCAGCCGCGCCGCCGGAATCGGCCGCGACCTGCCCCGGATGACGCCCGCCCCGATCGCGCAGGTCGAGTCGATCAACCTGATGGACCCGCCGGCCCACAACCGGCTGCGCCGCCTGGTCGCCCAGGGCTTCACCAACCGCCAGGTGGAACGGCTGCGCCCGCACACCCAGAGCGTGGTCGACGGCTTCCTCGACGAGATGACCGAGCACGGCGCCCCGGCCGACCTCGTCCGCTTCCTCTCCGCCCGGCTCCCGCTCACCACCATCTGCGAGCTGCTCGACATCCCCGCCGGGGACCGCGCCGAACTCCGCGGCCACGCCGTCGCGATGATGTCCATGGGCCCCGGCAGCGGCGCCGGCCAGGTCGACGCCAAGGCCGCGCTGCGCGCCTACTTCGCCGAGCTCACCGCCGCCCGCCGCCGCTCGCCCGGCGAGGACCTCATCAGCGCGCTCGCCACCGCCCGGGACGGCGCCGAACTGCTGGACGACGACGAACTCGCCGTGATGGCCATGGTCCTGCTGGTCACCGGCCACGACACCAGCACCTACCAGCTCTCCAACATCACCTACACCCTGCTCACCCACCCCGACCAGCTCGCCAAGCTGCGCGCCGAGCCGGACACGCTGCCGCGCGCCCTGGAGGAGCTGCTGCGCTTCATCCCGTTCCGCCAGGGCGTCGGCATCGCCCGGGTCGCCACCGAGGACGTCGAGCTCGGCGGCGTGCTGATCAGGGCCGGCGAGCCGGTGCACGTCTCCTACCTGGCCGCCAACCGCGACCCGGCGGTGTACGAGCGGCCCGACGAGCTGGACCTCGACCGCGGCGCGCCCACCCACATGACCTTCGGCTACGGCACCCACCACTGCCTCGGCTCGCACCTGGCCCGGATGGAGCTCCAGGTGGCCATCGGGACTCTGCTGAACCGGTTCCCCAAGCTGCGGCTGGCCGTACCGCCCGCCGAGCTGGACTGGCGGACCGGCTCGATCTGGCGCTACCCGCAGACCCTGCCGGTCGCCTGGTGACCACCGTCCGGTGACCGCGCCGCGCCACCCCCCGCCGCACCCGGCCGCGCCCCCTCGGCCACTTGCCCCTCGGAGACCTCCCCATGGCCACACTCTGCCGACCCGCCATCGCCGTGCCCGAGCACGTCATCACGCTCGAGGAGACCCTCGACCTGGCCCGCACCCTGCACGCCGACCACCCGCAACTCGGCCTCGCCCTACGGCTGATCGAGAACACCGGGGTACGGACCAGACATCTGGTCCAGCCCATCGAGGAGACCCTGCACCACCCCGGCTTCACCGTTCGCAACGCCGTCTACGAGCGGGAGGCCAAGCGCCGCGTCCCCGAGGTGGTCGAGCGCGCCCTCGGCCACGCCGAGCTCGCCGCCCGGGACATCGACCTCATCCTCTACGTGTCCTGCACCGGCTTCATGATGCCCTCGCTGACCGCGTGGCTGATCAACTCCATGGGCTTCCGCTCCGACACCCGGCAGCTGCCGATCGCCCAGCTGGGCTGCGCGGCCGGCGGCGCCGCCGTCAACCGGGCGCACGACTTCTGCCGCGCCTATCCCGGCGCCAACGTGCTCATCGTGGCCTGCGAGTTCTGCTCGCTCTGCTACCAGCCCACCGACATCGGGGTCGGCTCGCTGCTCTCCAACGGCCTGTTCGGCGACGCGATCGCCGCCGTCGTGCTGCGCGGCCGCGGCGGCACCGGCGTCCACCTGGAGCGCAACGGCTCGCACCTGGTGCCGGACACCGAGAACTGGATCTCCTACGGGGTCAAGGACACCGGCTTCCACTTCCAGCTCGACAAGCGCGTCCCGGGCACGATGGAGATGCTCGCCCCCGCCCTGCGCGCGCTGGCCGTCGAGCACGCCTGGAACGTCTCCGGCCTCGGCTTCTACATCGTGCACGCGGGCGGCCCGCGGATCCTGGACGACCTCTGCCAGTTCCTCGGCCTGGAGCCGGTCGCGTTCCGGTTCTCCCGCGCCACGCTCACCGAACGCGGCAACATCGCCAGCGCCGTGGTCTTCGACGCGCTGGCCCGGATGTTCGAGGAGGGCGGGGTCGAGGACGGCACCCAGGGGCTGATCGCGGGCTTCGGCCCGGGGATCACCGCCGAGATCTCGCTGGGCAGTTGGGCCGGAAGGCCGCTGGAAGCGGTGGTCCCGCGCCGGTCGCGCGCTCTCGACGCCACGGAGCTGACGCTCGCTCACCGGACGGGCCCCGTGCCGCATCCGGCCGGGACTACGATCACCGAATGACCGATACCACGGATGCCACCCACACCTCCGGCACCGCCGACACCTCCGAGCCCGGCGGCCCCACCGGCGGCACCGGCACCACGGGCACCGCCACGCCACCGGACGGTGCCGGGGCCCCGCTGATCCCCAGACCGCCCCGCCCCGCCGAGGCCGGCCGGGCCGCCGAGCTGGCCGCGCTCTTCCCCGCCCTGCACGCCCCCCAGTACTGGGCCTGGGGCCGCTACGACGCGCAGTTCTCCACCGTCCTGCCGCCGGACGAGCTGGTCACCAACATCCACCTGGTGGGCTTCACCGCCGACGACCGGGTGGTGCTCTGCCGCGACGAGCGCGACCACTGGTTCCTGCCCGGCGGCACCCGCGAGCACGGCGAGTCGGTGGCCTCCTGCCTGGTGCGCGAGCTGCGCGAGGAGGCCGGCGCGCGGCTGCTCGGCGAGCCGGTCTGGCTGGGCGCCCACCGCTGCGTGACCGACGACCCGGTGCCCTACCGGCCGTGGCAGCCGCACCCGGAGAAGGCCTGGCTCTGGGGCTGGGCCGAGGTCACCGTGGACTCCGTCCCGACCAACCCGGACGACGGCGAGCAGGTGGTCGAGGTCCGCGCGGCGGACCCGGCCGAGGCGCGGGAACTGCTGCTGCGCGGCCACGAGGCGTGGTGGGGCGAGCTGATCGGCCTGGCCCTGGAGCTGCGGTCGCGTCCGCGCTGAGCCGCCACTGTTCCCCTGAGCCGCCGCTGTTCCCCTGCTCCCCGAAGACCACCGGAATGGCGCAGCAGCGGGCCCCGGTGTCCGATATCCGGTGATATGACTCGAAGGGACTCGGGTCCGTCTCGGGCCCGCACCGACGGGAGCCGTCATGGACAACTACCCGCTGCTCAACATCTTCTGGACGATGCTGGAGCTGTTCCTCTGGATCCTCTGGTTCTTCCTGCTCTTCAAGATCATCACGGACATCTTCCGCAGCCACGACATGGGCGGCTGGGCCAAGGCCGGCTGGATGCTCCTGGTGATCCTGCTGCCGCTGATCGGTGTGCTGGTCTACGTCATCGCGCGCGGCAAGGGCATGGGTGAACGCGACATCGCCCAGGCCCAGAAGGCGGACGCCGCCTTCAAGGCCTACATCCGGGACGCGGCGGCGACCACGCCCGGGGCCGAGCCCGGGGCGGCGCCGCCCGGCCCCAGCCATGTCGAGGGCCTGGCCAAGCTGGCCGACCTCAAGGCCTCCGGGTCCATCTCCGAGGAGGAGTACCAGAAGGCCAAGGACAAGCTGCTGGCCTGAGGTCCGCGGGGGGGCGGCCGGCGGACGGGTGTCCGC
>NZ_JBEOWI010000035.1:0-15671 GCF_040296005.1 Kitasatospora sp. NPDC002551
TGCCGTTCCCGGCGCTTCCTTCACCCAACTCACTGGCGTCTTCTGCGGCTTGACGCCCCGTCCGACGTTTCAAACTCTAGCCGACCTCCGCTCCGAAAAGCGAATCCGACCGCAATCCACAAAAATGCACACGCCAAATAACCCCATGCCGGGGAGGCGTTGGTATTTCCAGAGAATTGGCCGCCCCGGGACCGTCCGCGCCTATGCGTGTCCGGTGCTCCCTGTCGAGCGACTAGGGAACACTACGCCGGTTCGCGGCCGAAGGCAAACGCCAAGCAAACTCCCGGGCATGCCGCAGGCCGGCCCGCGCTTCTGCGGACCGGCCTGCGGTGCTCCGACTCGGGTCCCGGCCCCGTGGCCGGCCCCGGGTGTCGGACTCAGCTGTTGGTCGGGAACCCGAGGTTGATGCCGCCGTGCGACGGGTCCAGCCAGCGCTGGGTGACCGCCTTGCCGCGGGTGAAGAAGTGCACGCCGTCCTGGCCGTAGGCGTGGGCGTCGCCGAACAGCGAGGCCTTCCAGCCGCCGAAGGAGTAGTAGGCGACCGGCACCGGGATCGGCACGTTGATGCCGACCATGCCGACCTCGACCTCGTACTGGAAGCGCCGGGCCGCGCCGCCGTCGTTGGTGAAGATGGCGGTGCCGTTGCCGTAGGGGTTGGCGTTGATCAGGGCGAGGCCCTCCTCATAGGAGGCGACGCGCACCACGGAGAGGACCGGGCCGAAGATCTCGTCGGTGTAGACGGACATGCCGGGCTTCACGTGGTCGAACAGCGTGGGGCCGAGCCAGAAGCCGTCCGCGGTCGGCGTGCCGTTGCGGTCCTCGGCGGTGACCGGGTGCTTGCGGCCGTCGACGGCCAGGTCCGCGCCGTCGGCGAGGCCGGACTCCACGTAGGAGGTGACCTTGTCCCGGTGCTGGCCGGTGACCAGCGGGCCCATCTCGGACTCGCCGTTGCAGCCGGGGCCGACCGTGAGAGTGGCCATCCGCTGCTTGATCTTCTCGACCAGCTCGTCGCCGATCGGGTCGACGGCGACCAGGACGGAGACCGCCATGCAGCGCTCGCCGGCCGCGCCGAAGCCGGCGTTGACGGCGGCGTCGGCGCTCAGGTCGAGGTCGGCGTCGGGCAGGACCAGCATGTGGTTCTTGGCGCCGCCCAGGGCCTGGACGCGCTTGCCGTAGCGGGTGCCGGTCTCGTAGACGTAGCGGGCGATCGGGGTGGAGCCGACGAAGCTGACCGACTTGATGTCGGGGTGCTCCAGCAGGCGGTCGACGGCGACCTTGTCACCGTGCACGACGTTGAAGACGCCGTCGGGCAGGCCGGCCTCCTTCCACAGCTCGGCGAGGAAGTTGGCGGCGGACGGGTCCTTCTCGGACGGCTTGACGACCACGGTGTTGCCGGCCGCGATGGCGATCGGGAAGAACCACATCGGCACCATGGCCGGGAAGTTGAACGGCGAGATGATCGCGACCGGGCCGAGCGGCTGGCGGATCGAGTAGACGTCGATGCCGGTCGAGGCCTGCTCGGTGAAGCCGCCCTTGAGCAGCTGCGGGATCCCGCAGGCGTACTCGACGACCTCGAGGCCGCGGGCGATCTCGCCGAGCGCGTCCGAGTGCACCTTGCCGTGCTCGGCGACGATGATCGCCGCCAGCTCGTCCTTGCGGGCGTTGAGCAACTCGCGGAAGGAGAAGAGCACCGTGGCGCGCTTGGCGACCGAGGCGGTGCGCCACTCGGTGAAGGCCGAGGCGGCGGCGGCCACCGCCTGGTCCACCTCCACGACCTCCGCGAAGTCGACCTGGCCCGTGACCTGGCCGGTGGCCGGGTCGAAGATGTCACCGCGGCGGGGCGCGGCACCGGCGGTGGCGACCGGCCGGCCGCCGATCCAGTGGGTGATGTGCTTGCTCAAGGTCCGTCTGCCTCCGAAGTCCGGGCGGCCTGACGCCACCGGTCCCTGGTGTGGCGCCGCCCGTACGGGACGGGCGGCGGGGTCACGGGGCTACCGCGCTCACCGTCCAGTCTGCTGGCCACTCGGACCGGTCTCAACGAACAGGCTGACGGGGATCGGGGATTCAGCCTTACAGGTCGTCGGACGGGCCCCCTCCGGGTGACACGGACCGGAGGGCCGGGGGCCGTCAGGCGTCCTCCTGGTCCTCCAGATAGGGATCGTGCAGACCGTCCGCCGCCTCCTGGGTCTCCAGCAGGTCCAGCCGCAGGTCCTGGGCCCAGGCCAGTGCCCACCGCTTCAGCTCGTCGACATCCTCGGCGGGCAGACCCCGGGCCCGGAACCGGCCGTCGGCGGCCTCGGCCAGCGTCTCCAGCCGCTCGGCGAGCGCGGTGGGCTGGAAGTCGGCGTCCAGCCCGGTGGCCAGGGCGAGCAGTTCGCCCTCGCGGTAGCAGGAGGTGAGCGCGTGCACGTCGATCAGGTCCCGGGGCAGGGCGCGGTCCACGAGCAGGGCGGTGGTGAGGGCGGCGGCGTCCTCCAGGGCGACGACGGTCACGGCCGGCGGCGTGCCGGTCGGCCCGGCGAGGTCGACCCGGACCGGGCGGTGGCCCAGCGGCTCCTTGCGCAGCTCGACGGTGTGCGCCCGTCCGCCCAGGACCAGCCGGACCGAGAGCTGCTCCAGCCGGGGCGTGCCGGGGCGCTCGACGACGACGCCGCCCGCCGCGCGGTAGGCGGCGGCCAGGTCGGCGGCGGCCTGCGGCAGGTCGGTGGCGCCGGCGGCCACCAGGGTGAGCCCGTCCTGGTCACAGGCCGGGACGCCGTGGGCGCGCAGGGCGTGCCCCCCGGCGAGGGCGAGCCCGTGCCGGTCGCACACGGGCCCGGCCAGTTCGGCGAGGCGCAGCTGGGCCGGGCCCGGGTGGAGGGAGGGGCCGACGGCGTCCGGGGCGGTGGTCACCCCTCCAGTCTGGCGCGCCACCGGCGGCGGCGCGCCCGGCGGACCGGCGCGGGCCGGGCGGTCACCAGTCGCCGAGTTCGGCGGCCGCCTCGTGCAGGGCGAGCTCCAGGAGGACCGGGTCGTTGAGCCGTCCGGTGCCGTCGGGCGGGACGAGCCAGCGCACGCCCCGGCCGCGGCGGTCGGGGTGGGGGACGACGACCCAGGTGCCCTCTCCGGCGCAGCGCACGCCGGTGCCGATCCAGCGGGCGGCGGTGCCGGCGGGCACCAGGAAGCCGAGGTACTCGTCCCCGAAGTCCGCGAGGACCGGCCCGCAGGCCCGGGCGCCGAGGAGGCCGGCGGCCGGGCGCCCGAGCCGGCCGGGGACGGAGAGGACGTCCCACTGCCGTCCGGCCGGGAGCAGCACCAGGCCGAGGCCGCTGCGTTCCCACTGCTCCCGGAAGGCCGCCGGGTCGGGTGCGGTCCGGGCCAGCCAGTCCAGTCCGGTGATCTCCATGTGCTGTCCCCGCTCTGCGCGTCGGTGCGTTCGGTGGCGGCGGGAGACACGGAGACCCGCCGTCACCAACGAGAGGCGGACGGCGGGTCTCTCTTACACGGTTGGCGCCGACACGTACCCGGCCGGCGCCCACACCCTGGGCACCTGTGCGATCGGCGGGCGCGGCGCCGGACGGTCAGCTGTCGAAGCCGAGCCCCATCCGGTCGAGGGTGCGCAGCCAGAGGTTGCGGCGTCCGCCGGTGCGGTCGGAGTGTTCCAGCGAGCGGGTGGTGAGCTCGATGCCGGCCCAGCGGACCGGCTCGGGCGGGAACGGCAGCGGCTTGCGGCGGACCATCTCCAGTTCGGTGCGCTCGGTGCGCTCCCCCGCGAGCAGGTCGAGCATGACCTCGGCGCCGAACCGGGTGGCGCCGACGCCGAGGCCGGTGAAGCCGACGGCGTACGCGACCCGGCCGTGGTGGGCGGTGTCGAAGAAGGCGGAGAACCTGCTGCAGGTGTCGATCGCGCCGCCCCAGGCGTTGGTGAAGCGGACGCCCTCCAGCTGGGGGAAGCAGTGGAAGAAGTTCCGCGCCAGGGTGCGGAAGGTCTCCGGCCGCTGGTCGTACTCGTGCCGGACGTGCCCGCCGAAGCGGTAGACGGCGTCGTAGCCGCCCCAGAGGATCCGGTTGTCCGCGGAGAGCCGGAAGTAGTGGAACTTGTTGGCGCTGTCGCTGAGCCCCTGGCGGCCGTGCCAGCCGATGGCGGCGAGCTGCTCGTCGGTGAGCGGCTCGGTCATCAGCGCGTAGTCGTACACCGGGACGATGTACGGGCGGACGCGCTTGAGCAGGGACGGGAAGGCGTTGGTGCCGAGCGCGACCTTGCGGGCGAAGACCCGTCCGTAGGGGGTGCGCACGGCCATGCCGCCGCCGTGCTCGCGCAGGGCGGTGGCCGGGGTGTGCTCGTGGATCCGCACGCCCTGGCCCAGGCAGGCCTGCTTGAGACCCCAGGCCAGCTTGGCGGGGTGGACCATGGCCACGCCGTCCTTGTCCCAGATCCCGCCGAGGAAGGTGGGCGAGTCGACCTGGGCGCGCAGTTCGTCGCGGTCGAGCACGGTGACGTCGAGGCCGTACCGGGCGACGGCCTCGGCGACCTCCTGGAGTTCGTCGAGCTGGTGCGGCTGGGTGGCGATGTCGATCTCGCCGGTGCGCTCCCACTCGGCGTCGATGCCGTAGCGCTGGAGGGTGGCCTCGATGCCGTCCAGGTTGGCGGCGCCGAGGCGCTCCAGCTGTCCCAGTTCGGCGGGCCAGCGCTGCAGGCCGTTGCCGAAACCGTGGGTCAGGCTGGCCGCGCAGAATCCGCCGTTGCGGCCGGACGCCGCCCACCCCACCTCCTGCCCCTCGACCAGGACGACGTCCAGCGAGGGGTCGCGCTCCTTGGCGACGAGGGCGGTCCAGAGTCCGGAGTAGCCGCCGCCGACGACCAGCAGGTCGCAGCTGGTGTCGCCGACCAGGGCGGGCAGTGCCGTCGGCCGCCCCGGGTCCTCCAGCCAGAAGGGGGTGGGCCTGGCGTCACTGAGTGCGCGGGCGGAGTCCATGCATTATCAGCCACTTTCTACACATTGGTGATGGTGGTCGGCCGCCCTCCCGACGGTACGCCGGGAGGGCGGCCGGGCCGGTCAGGCGGTGGCCTTGCGGCGGTTCCCGAGCCACTGGCCGCCCATGGTGAGCGCGACGGCGGCGATGAACATCGCGGTGCCGATGACGTTCACCTGGACCGGGATGCCGCGCTGCGAGGCGCCCCAGACGAACATCGGGAAGGTGACCGTGGTCGGGCCCGAGTTGAACTGGGTGATGATGAAGTCGTCGAAGGAGAGCGCGAAGCTGAGCAGCGCGCCGGCCGCGATGCCGGGGGCGGCAAGCGGCAGGGTGACCCGCAGGAAGGTCTGGGTGGGGGTGGCGTAGAGGTCCTGGGCGGCCTGTTCGAGCCTCGGGTCCATGCTCATCACGCGGGCCTTGACGGCCGTCACCACGAAGCTCAGGCAGAACATGATGTGCGCGATGAGGATGGTGGTGAAGCCGAACGGGATGCGCATGTTGAGGAAGAGGGTTCCCAGCGAGGCGGCCATCACGACCTCGGGCATCGCCATCGGCAGGAAGATCATCGCACTGGTGGCGGCCTTGCCGCGGAAGCGGTAGCGGGCCAGCGCGAAGGCGACCATGGTGCCCAGCACGGTGGCGCCGATGGTGGCGGCGACCGCGATCTGCAGGCTGAGCGAGAGCGACTGGCACATGTCGGCCACGCCGCAGGGGTCGGTCCAGGCGTCGGTGGAGAACTCGTTCCACTCGTAGTTGAACTTGCCGACCGGCTTGTTGAACGAGAAGGCGAGCACGACCAGGTTGGGAAGCACCAGGTAGGCGAGGGCCAGCAGGCCGGCCAGCACCACCAGGTTGCGGCGGATCCAGGCGATCACTCGGGACATCAGACCAGTTCCTCCGTCCCGGCCTTGCGCATGTAGACCGTCACGATGCCCAGGATCAGGGCCATCAGGATGAAGCTCAGCGCCGCCGCGGTGGGGTAGTCGAGCACGTTCAGGAACTGCTTCTGGATGCCGTTGCCGACCATCTGCTCGCTCGGCGAGCCCAGCAGCTGGGCGTTGATGTAGTCGCCGGAGGCCGGGATGAAGGTGAGCAGGGTTCCGGCGACCACGCCGGGCAGCGAGATCGGGAAGGTCACCTTGCGGAAGGTGGTGAACGGGCGGGCGTAGAGGTCGCCGGCGGCCTCGTGCAGGCGCGGGTCGATCCGCTCCAGCGAGGTGTACAGCGGCAGGATCATGAACGGCAGGAAGTTGTAGGTGAGGCCGCAGACCACGGCGAGCGGTGTCGCGAGCACCCGGTCCCCCTCGGTGAGGCCGAGGGCGGCGGTGACGTCGAGGACGTGCAGGGCGTCGAGCGCGCCGACCACCGGGCCGCCGTCCGAGAGGATGGTCTTCCAGGCCAGGGTGCGGATCAGGAAGCTGGTGAAGAACGGCGCGATGACCAGGATCAGCAGGACGTTGCGCCAGCGCCGGCTCACCTTGAAGGCGATGGTGTAGGCGAGCGGGTAGCCGATGGCGAGGCAGAGCACGGTGGCGGTGGCGGCGTAGCCGAACGAGCGGACGAAGTGCCACTTGTACTCGACCAGGGCGTCCCAGTAGGTGGCGAGGTGCCAGGTGACGCGGAAGCCGTCCTCCAGCGAGCCGGTCTGCAGCGAGGTGGAGGCCTGGTAGACCATCGGCACCGCGAAGAAGACGACCAGCCAGGCTATGCCGGGCAGCAGCAGCCAGTACGGGGTGAGCCGGCGCCGGGGCCCGGGGGCGTCCGCGGGCAGGGGGACGACCTGCGGTGGCGCGGCCGGGGTGGTGGTGGTCACGCGGCGGCCTCCCCGGTGCCCGCGTCGATCGCCTGGGCGGCGTCCAGGGCGAAGGAGTGGGCCGGGTTCCAGTGCAGGACGACGGGGGCGCCGGGGACGATCCGGGCGTCGCGCTCCATGTTCTGCTCGAAGACGGTGACCTCCTGGCCGCCGTCGGTGCGGACCAGGTACTGGGTGGAGACGCCGATGAAGCTGGAGTCGACGACGGTGCCGGCGAGCCGGTTGCGGCCGTCGGCGACCTCGGCGGAGCCGTGCTCGATGGTGATCTTCTCCGGCCGCACGCCGAGGTGGACCCGGGTGGCGCCGCCGGCGCGGCGGGCCCTGGGGACGGTGAGCCGGGCGCCGGCGGCGGTGAGCAGCAGGTCCTCGCCTGCGCCGCCGGTGACCTCGGCGGCCAGCAGGTTGGACTGGCCGAGGAAGTTGGCCACGAAGGTGGTGGCGGGGTTCTCGTAGAGCTCGGCGGGGGCGCCGAGCTGTTCGACCCGGCCGCCGTTCATCACCGCGATGGTGTCGGCCATGGTCATGGCCTCCTCCTGGTCGTGGGTGACGTGCACGAAGGTGATGCCGACCTCGGTCTGGATCCGCTTGAGCTCCAGCTGCATCTGGCGGCGGAGCTTGAGGTCGAGGGCGCCGAGCGGCTCGTCGAGGAGCAGCACCTGGGGGTGGTTGATGAGCGCGCGGGCGACGGCGACGCGCTGCTGCTGGCCGCCGGAGAGCTGGTGCGGCTTGCGCCGGGCGTACTGGCCGAGCTCGACCAGTTCGAGCATCTCCTCGACCTGCTTCCTGACGTCCTTGCGGCCGCGGCGGCGCAGGCCGAAGGCGACGTTCTCGAAGATGTCGAGGTGCGGGAAGAGCGCGTAGCTCTGGAAGACGGTGTTCACCGGCCGCTTGTACGGGGGGAGCTCGGTGACGTCCTGGCCGCCGATCAGGACGGTGCCGGCGGTGGGCTCCTCCAGCCCGGCGATCATCCGCAGGGTGGTGGTCTTGCCGCAGCCGGAGGCACCGAGCAGGGCGAAGAAGGAGCCCTGGGGGACGGTCAGGTCCAGCGGGTGGACGGCGGTGAAGGAGCCATAGGTCTTGCCGATTCCGGTGAGGCGGACGTCGCCGCCGACGGCCGCGGAGCTCTGCTGCTCTGTCATGGGTGGTGTCTCTCTGGGATTCTCTGCCGTCAGTGGGGGGTCAGGCGCCGATGAGCTTGGAGAACTTCTCCTCGAAGTCGCTCTCCTCGTTCTCCGTGAGGGTCCGGAAGACGTGCGCCTTGGCCGCCATCTCGGGGGTGGGGACGACCAGCGGGTTGGCCGCGCTGTCGGGGGCGATGGCGGCCAGTTCCTCCTGCACGCCGGCGACGGCGGAGACGAAGCCGATTCCCGCGGTCAGCTGCGCCGCGATCTTCGGCTGATAGTAGAAGTCGATCAGCTTCTCGGCGTTCGCCTTGTGCTGGGCCTTGGCCGGGATCAGCAGGTTGTCGGTGCTGCTCACGAAGCCCTTCTCGGGTATGACGAACTCGATGTCGGGGTTGTCCGCGCGCAGCTGGATCAGGTCGCCGCCCCAGGCGACGCAGGCGGCGATGTCGCCGGAGGAGAGCTCCTGGCCGTAGTCGTTGCCGGTGAAGCGGCGGATCTGCTTGTTGTCGACGGCCTTCTGCAGCCGGGCGACGGCGGCCCCGTAGTCGTCGGCGGTGAACTTCGCCGGGTCCTTGCCCATGTCCAGCAGGGTGATGCCGATGCTGTCGCGCATCTCGGACAGGAAGGTCACCCGGCCCTTGAGGTCGGGGTCCTCCAGCAGCTGGGCGACGCTGGTGACCTCCTTCCCCCTGGTGGCCTTCCTGTTGTAGGCGATGACCACCTGGATGCCGGCCCACGGGTAGCTGTAGAGCCGGCCCGGGTCCCAGTCCGGGGCGCGGAAGCGGGACTCGACGGTGGTGATGGCGGTGGTGACGTTGGCCGGGTCGAGCTTCTGCGCCCAGCCGAGCCGGATCATCCGGGCGGCCATCCAGTCGGTGAGCACCATCAGGTCGCGGCCGGTGTCCTGGCCGGCCGCGAGCTGTGGCTTCACCTTGCCGAAGAACTCGACGTTGTCGTTGACGTCCTCGGTGTACTTCACCTTGATCCCGGTGGCGGCCGTGAAGGCCTCCAGGGTGCCGTGCTTCTCCTTGTCGTTCTCGTCGGCGTCGACGTAGAGCGGCCAGTTGGAGAAGTTCACCTCCCGCTCGCTGTCCGAGAGGTCCTTGGCGGCGTTCGCGGTGGAGTCGCCCGTCCCGTTGACGGACCTGGCCGGCGGGATGCCGCAGGCGGCCAGCGAGCCCGCGCCGGCGGTGAGGGCGGCGGCGCGCAGCACGGCGCGCCGGCCGAGGGCGGCCCGGCCACTGGTCAGACTGCGTTCCCAGGCCTTGCGGACCGGTTCCGACAGTCCGTCGGTGAGCTCGTTGAACGCCATGGGACGGGCCTCCTGGGGGGCGAAGGGGGGGGTGGCGGGGACCACCCGGTCCGGTTATCTGTCTCCGAAGACGGTGCGGTGCCAGTCCTTGCGGGCGACCGCGGTGGTGTCGAACATGACGTGCTTGACCTGGGTGTACTCGTCCAGCGAGTACTGCGACATGTCCTTGCCGTAGCCGGAGGACTTGTAGCCGCCGTGCGGCATCTCGCTGATGATCGGGATGTGGTCGTTGACCCAGACGCAGCCCGCCGCGATCTCGCGGGTGGCGCGCAGCGCGCGGTGCACGTTGCCGGTCCAGGCCGAGGCGGCCAGGCCGTAGGGGGTGTCGTTGGCCAGCCGCAGGCCCTCGTCGTCGCCGTCGAAGGGCAGCACGACCAGGACGGGGCCGAAGATCTCGCCCTGGACGACCTCGCTGTCCTGGGCGGCGCCGGTGATCAGGGTGGGGCGGTAGTAGGCGCCGCGGGTGAGGTCGGATCCGTCGTGGCCCTTCGCGGGGGCGGCGCCGCCGGTGACCACGGTCGCGTAGCCGCGGGCGCGCTCGACGAAGCCGGCCACCCGGTCGCGGTGGGTGAAGGAGACCAGCGGGCCGAGGTCGGTGCGCGGGTCGAGCGGGTCGCCCGTCCGGATCGCGCCGTACAGCTCGGCGACGCCGGCCACGAAGGCGTCGTAGAGCGGGCGCTGGACGTAGGCGCGGGTGGCCGCGGTGCAGTCCTGGCCGCCGTTGATCAGCGAGGCGGCGACCGCGCCGTGCACGGCGGCGTCCAGGTCGGCGTCGTCGAAGACCACGAACGGGGCCTTGCCGCCGAGCTCCAGGTGGGTCCGCTTGACGGTCGCGGTGGCGAGTTCGGCGACCCGCTTGCCGACCGCGGTGGAACCGGTGAAGGAGACCATCGCGACGTCCGGGTGGGCGACCAGGTGCTCCCCCGCGACCCGCCCCGCGCCGGTGACGACGTTGACCACGCCGTCCGGGATGCCGGCCAGGGTGCAGGCCCGGGCGAACATCAGCGAGGTGAGCGGGGTCAGCTCGGCCGGCTTGAGGACGATGGTGTTGCCGGCCGCGATCGCCGGCAGGACCTTCCACGCGGCCATCTGCAGCGGGTAGTTCCAGGGCGAGATCGAGCCGACCACGCCGATCGCCTCGCGCCGCACGTAGGAGGTGTGGTCGCCCGAGTACTCGCCCGCGGCCTTGCCCTCCAGGTTGCGGGCGGCCCCGGCGAAGAAGGCGGTGTTGTCGATGGTGCCGGGGACGTCGAACTCGGTGGAGAGCTTGACCGGCTTGCCGGTCTGCGCGGTCTCGACCCGGGCGAGGTCGCCGGCCGCGTCGGTGAGGACGGCGGCCAGGCGGGTCAGCGCCTCGGAGCGGGCGCCGGGGGTGGCGCCGGCCCACTCGGGCAGGGCGGCCCGGGCGGCGGCCACGGCCTCGTCGACCTGCTCGGCGGAGGCCAGGGTGACCTCCTCGACGACGCTGCCGTCGGCCGGGTTGACGACCTGGAAGGGATCGCCGCTCCCCCGGCTCCACCGGCCCGCGATGTACTGCGCGCCCGCGCCGAAGTCGGTCAGGTCCATGTCTTCCTCCAAGTCCCGGTGGTTCGTGTGCCGCACGGACGGCGCGCCGGCCCGGCCGTGCTGCACGCGCCGGCGGGCCGAGGGGTCGCACCGGGGCCCCGTGACCGGTCGGGTCGTACGCGGGGCGCGGGGTGCGGTGCGGGGCATCCGATCGTCGATCACCGATGATGTCCGGATCTCGCCACAGCCGACCCGCTGACCATGCCCGCTGCCGCCGGGGCGTGACAAGGGTCACTGCGACAACCTCGACGCGAAGCGCCTTACAGGGTGCAAGGCTTCGGCCAGGGCAACAGGTCGTCGCCGTGATGAATGATTGCCTGACACTCTGAACCCTGGAGGCCGTCGATGCTCCCCACCGTCGCCCGCGTGCTCGACCTGGAGGTGATGCGCCGCGGCCTGCCGCAGGTGGTGGCCGGTGCCGACCACCTGGAACGCCCGGTCCGCTGGGTGCACGTCAGCGAGCTGCCCGACGTCGCCGGCATGCTCCAGGGCGGCGAACTGGTGCTGAGCACCGGAATCGCCCTGCCCGAGGACCGCGAGGGCCTGGCCCGGTACGTGCGCGAGCTCGCCGACATCGGCGTGGCCGGGCTGGTCATCGAGTACGGCCGGCGCTATTTCGACACCCTGCCGCGCGCCCTGGTGCACGCCGCCGAGCAGCGCGGCCTGCCGCTGATCGCGCTCCGCCGCGAACTGCGCTTCGTCGCCGTCACCGAGGCGGTGCACGCCCTGGTGGTCAACGCCCAGCTGGAGCAGCTGCGCACCTCCGAGGCGATCCACCAGGTCTTCAACGAGCTGGTCGTGGAGGGCGCCGAACCGGTCGAGGTGGTCCGCCAGGTGGCCCGGATCGCGGGCGCCCCGGTCGTGCTGGAGAACCTCGCCCACCAGGTGCTGACGCACGACCCCGCCGGGCGGCCCGAGGCCGAGCTGCTGGAGGACTGGGAGCGCCGCTCGCGCGGGGTCCGCCCGCCCGGGCGCACCGGGCACGACCCGCGCAGCGGCTGGCTGGTCACCACGGTCGGCGCCCGCGGCCAGGACTGGGGGCGGCTGGTGCTGGTGCTGGTGCAGGAGCCGGGGCCGCTGCCGGAGGGCGGCCCGCACCCGTTCACCATGCTGCTGGAGCGCGGCGCCTCCGCGCTGGCGCTCAACCGGCTGGTCGTCCGCGACCGGGAGAGCCTGGAGCGGCAGACCCACCGCACCCTCCTCTCCGGCATCCTCACCCACGCGCTGACCGTCTCCGAGGTGGCGCTGCGCGCCCAGGCGCTCGGCGTGCCGCTGGAGGGGCGGCGGCTGGTCGGCGCGGTGCTGCGCCAGCGGCGCGGCCCGATCCCCGCCGCGCTGGAGGCGCAGGCCCGGCTGCGCGACTTCACCGAACTGGCGGCGAGCGCGGTGCGCGCCTGCCGGCTCTCCGCCCTGGTCGGGGCGCTGGACGACGAGGGCGTCGGCGTGCTGATCACGCTCGGCCCCCAGCAGGACGAGCACGCCGCGCTGGACGCCTTCGCCGCGGCGCTGCGCCGGCTGGCAGCCGAGGCGGCCCGGGACCCCGCCGCGCCGGCGCCGGTGGTCGCGGTCGGCTCCTCGGTCGGCTCGGTCCGCGACGCCCGGCGCACCCTGCTGGAGGCCACCCAGGTCGCCGACGCCGCGCTGCACGACGTGCCCGGCGGCCGGACGGCCTCGTACTACCGGCTGCCGGACGTGCGGCTGCGCGGCCTGCTGCACCTGCTGCGCGACGACGCCCGGCTGCAGACCTACGTCGAACGGGAGCTGGGCCCGCTGCTCGCCTTCGACGCCGAGCACAACGGCCAGCTGGTGCAGATGCTGCGGATCTACCTGGAGCAGGGCCGGAACAAGTCCGCGGCCGCCGATGCCGCGCACCTGTCCCGGCCGTCCTTCTACGACCGGCTGCACAAGGTCGAGCGGATCCTCGGGGTCGACCTCGACCAGGTCGAGTCCTGCCTCTCGCTGCACGTCGCCCTGCTCGCGCTGGACGCGGTGCGCCGGTAGCGGCCGGACCGGGGGGCCGCTACACGCCGGTGATGCGGGTCCACACCTTGTGCAGGGCGGGCCGCTCGGCCGAGGTGACGTCGCGCATGGTGTGCAGCCGGGCGCGCATCTCCTCGGTCGGGAAGAGCAGCGGGTGCTCCGCCAGCTCCGCCTTCTCCCGGTCCCCGCTGGCCGCGAGCACCTCGCGCGCGGCCGGCACCGGGCAGATGTACTGCACGGCGGCGGCCAGCTCGGCGGCCACCTCGGGCTGGTAGTAGTGGTCGATCAGCAGCTCGGCGTTGCGCTTGTGCACGGCCCGGTTGGGGATCAGCAGGCTCTCGGCCCACAGCTCCCCGCCCTCCTCGGGCACCACGAAGGCGATGTCCGGGTTCTCCGCCGTGAGCTGGACGGCGTCCCCGGAGTACGCCTGGCAGGCCAGCGCGGCGCCGGAGGCCAGGTCGCTGGTGTAGTCGTTGCCGGTGAACCGGCGGACGTGCCGGCCGTCGACCATCCGCTGCACCAGGTCCATCGCCCGGTTCGCGTCGTCCTCGGTGAAGGCCGTGATGTCGGCGCCGTGCGAGAGCATCAGCAGGCCGAGCGCCTCGTCCAGCCCCGCGAACAGGGTGACCCGGCCCTTCAGATCGGGTGCCCAGAGGTCGGAGACGGACTTCAGCTCGCGGCCGAGTTCCTTGCGGTTGTAGGCGATGCCGGTGATCCCGGACTGCCAGGGCACGCTGTGCCTGCGCCCGGGGTCGACCGCCGGGTCGGCCAGCTGCGGGTCCAGCTGCGCGGTGACGTTGGGCAGGTTGGCCCGGTCCATGGCCTGCACCCAGCCGAGCCCGATGTACCGGCCGACCATCCAGTCGCTGACGACCATGAGGTCGCGTCCGGGATCGGTGCCCTGGGTGAGCACCGGCCCCATCTTGCCGAAGAACTCGTCGTTGTCGTTGATGTCCTCGGTGTAGGTGACCTTGATCCCGGTCCGCTCGGTGAACCCGTCCAGGGTCGGGCGCCCGCCGTCGTCGTCGGCGTCGATGTACTGGGTCCAGTTGGAGAAGCCCAGCCGCTTCTCGTCCTCCGAGCGGTCCGGGACCGAGCGGCGGTCCTCGTCCACGTAGGCGGACGGGATGCCGCAGCCGGTCAGGGCGGCGGTCCCGAGCAGTCCGGCGGTGGCGCCGAGCACCCGGCGGCGGGTCGGACGGCGGGCCCCGCTCGGGCGGCGGGTCTTGGTGGTGCTGGGCATGGTTGGGGCCTCCGGAGCGTGGGACGGCCCCGGGCGCACGGGGGGAAGCGCCCGGGGCCGTCCTGTCGGTGTGGTCAGACGGTGTGCGCGTCGGCCAGCGACAGCACCTCGTCGAGGACGGCGAGGCCGGTCTTCGCCTCCTCCTCGGTGACGGTGCACGGCGGGACGACGTGGAAACGGTTCATGTTGACGAACGGCCACAGCCCGCGCTGCTTGCACGCGGCGGCCAGCTCGGCCATCGGCGCGTTGGCGGCGCCGGCCGCGTTGTACGGCACCAGCGGCTCGCGGGTGGCGCGGTCCCGGACCAGGTCGAGCGCCCAGAACACGCCGAGCCCGCGCACCTCGCCGACGGACGGGTGGCGCTCGGCCAGCTCGCGCAGGCCGGGGCCGAGCACGGTCTCGCCGATGTGCTTGGCGTTCTCGACGATGCCCTCCTGCGCCATCGCGGTGATGGTGGCGACGGCCGAGGCGCAGGCCAGCGGGTGACCCGAGTAGGTGAGGCCGCCGGGGAACGGCCGCTCCGCGAAGGTCGCGGCGATCTCCGCGTTGATCGCGACGCCGCCGAGCGGGACGTAGCCCGAGTTGACGCCCTTGGCGAAGGTGAGCAGGTCGGGGGTGACGCCCCAGTGGTCGGCGGCGAACCACTCGCCGGTGCGGCCGAAGCCGGCCATCACCTCGTCGAGGATGAAGACGATGCCGTACCGGTCGCAGATCTCCCGGACGCCGGCCAGGTAGCCGGGCGGCGGGACCAGGATGCCCGCGGTGCCGACCACGGTCTCCAGGATGATCGCCGCGACGGTGGCCGGGCCCTCGAAGGCGATGATCTGCTCCAGATGGGCCAGCGCGCGCTCGCACTCCTGCGCCTCGTTCTCGGCGTGGAAGTTGGAGCGGTAGGCGTACGGGCCCCAGAAGTGCACGATGCCGGAGACGCCGGTCTCGTTGGCCCAGCGGCGCGGGTCGCCGGTCAGGGCGATCGCGTTGGCGGTGGCGCCGTGGTAGGAGCGGTAGGTGGAGAGCACCTTCTGCCGGCCGGTGTGCAGCCGGGCCAGCCGGATGGCGTTCTCGTTGGCCTCGGCGCCGCCGTTGGTGAAGAACACCTTGTCGAGGTCGCCCGGGGTGCGCTCGGCGATCAGCCGGGCGGCCTCGCTGCGCGACTCGACCGCGAAGCCGGGGGCGATGGTGCAGAGCTTCGCCGCCTGCTCCTGGATCGCCGCGACCACCTTCGGGTGCTGGTGCCCGATGTTGGTGTTGACCAGCTGCGAGGAGAAGTCGAGGTAGCGGTTGCCGTCGTAGTCCCAGAAGTACGAGCCCTCGGCGCCGGCCACCGCGAGGGGGTCGATCAGCGCCTGGGCGGACCACGAGTGGAAGACGTGCGCGCGGTCGGCGGCCTTGACGGCCTGGCCGGCGGCTGAGTCAGCGGTGGGGATGCTCATGCGGCAAGGCTAGGGACTCGTCGGGCCGAAATGGAGGTCCATCCTGTCAGTCGGTCGCACCCGGGGCCGACAGGGTGCAAAGGCACAGGGCCCGGGTCACCAGGACCCGGGCCCATGATCCGATCACACGATCATCGGAACAGCATCAGATCGCGGTCATACCGCGCCCGACGGTCATGACCCGCTCAGATCGCGGTCATACCGCGCCCGACGGTCATGACCCGCTCAGATCGCGGTCATAACG